>DASZAA010000209.1:0-5992 GCA_035945615.1 Terriglobia bacterium | reverse complement strand
TCCGTGGCGGGCGGCATGGTGGCCACGCGAGCGTCTTCCGAAGCCAGCCTGGGCAGCGACCTCAGCAGGCAACTGTTGCCGCGCAGCCGTCCGCTCTGGATCGCATCCGGCGTGATGTTTTCTCTGGGAATGATTCCCGGCCTGCCGAAGTTTTCTTTTTTCCTCGTGGCAGTTGTCATGGCTTTCCTGGCGCGCCAGGCAAAAGCGACGGCAGCGGCGCAGGAAGCTGAGCAGAAAAGCGAAACCGCGGCGGGCAAAGCCAAAGCGGCCGAAGCGCCTCCCGCGATGCCCAAATTGGACGATCTGAGCATGGAAGTGGGCTATGCTCTGGTTCCGCTGGTGGATGAAGCGCAGGGCGGCCAGATGCTCAAGCGGGTGCGGGCGCTGCGCCGCCATCTGGCGCTCCAACTGGGTTTTGTCATTCCGCCCGTGCACATTACGGATAATCCGCAGCTCAAGCCCAGGGAATATGTGGTCCGCCTGCGTAACGTAGAGATTGCGCGATGGCAGACGGAGAGCAACTCGCTACTCGCCATCAGCGCCGAAACCCAGGCGCCTCACATTGAAGGGAAAGAGACGCGCGAACCGGCTTTTGGCGTGGCGGCGAAATGGATCGATCCCCGCCTGCGAGAGAACGCGCTGGCCGCTGGATACGCCGTGGTCGATCAGACTTCCGCCATCGCAACCCATCTGGCGGAATTGATCAAGCGTTACGCTCATGAGTTGCTGACCCGCCAGGAGACGAAGCGCCTTCTCGATTCGCTCTCCGAAACCCAGCCCAAATTGGTGGAAGAACTGGTGCCCAAGGCTCTTAGCCTCGGCGAAGTGCATCGCGTGCTTCAACAGCTCCTGCGAGAGCAGGTTTCGATACGTGACTTGCCCGCGATCCTGGAAGCTCTGCTCGACGCATCCGTTGTAGGCAAGAATCCCGTCATGCTAGTTGAAGCCGCGCGCCAGACGCTTTGCCGCGCCTTGGTGCAGCCGTTATTGAACGACGAAGGCAAGCTGACCGTCGTTACTATCGACCCACAGCTTGAGGAGCAAATCCAGCAGATTTTTGAGACGCAGGCCACGCAAGGAAGGCCCCCGGCAACACAGATTTCGTTCGTCCGGCGCATTCTTGACGGGCTGCGGAGTTTCATGGGCGAGCAGGTCTCGCTCACCTGTCCTGCGTTGCTCGTGAGCTCGCCCGCCCGCTTTCATCTTCGCCGGCTGCTCGAGCCATTTCTTCCCAAGCTGGTGGTGATCTCGCCGGCGGAGATCCCGAATTCGGTGACGGTGCAATCGATGGGGGTAGTGCGGTGAGAATTCTGGCTGTTTTATCTTCCACCGCTTTGCGGTGGGGCGCGACTCGTTGGTCTGAGGCGCGGATTCGCTAGATATCAGCTAACTGAAAGCAAATGATGACGCCCTTGAAAGCGGCTAAAAGAAACTACGAAGAAGTTTCAAATCTCGATCAGGAAGAGCGCGACCGTCTTCTGATGGAGCACCTTCCCCAGGTGCACTACATCGCCAAACGGATTCACGACCGCCTTCCGCCGCACGTCCCCTTTGACGATCTGGTGAATGCGGGAATCGTAGGACTGCTCGAGGCGATCCGGAATTATGACTCGGCGCGCGGCGCGCAGGTGAAGACCTATGCTGAGCTTCGGATTAAGGGCGCCATCCTGGATAGCCTAAGAGAAATGGACTGGAGCCCGCGCGCGCTGCGCCGCAAGGGCCGCGAGCTTGAGAATGCTCACAGCCGGCTCCGCCAGACTTTGGAGCGCACGCCCACCGAGCACGAGCTAGCCAAGGATATGCACATCAGCGTCGAAGAACTTCGGACGCTGATGTGCGATCTGCGCGGGCTGAATCTGGGCAGCATCCAGGCCATTCAGCAGGAAGATGGCGGCAAGGGCGAGCAAGTATTTAAGTACGTTCCGAATTCGCCGGATGAAGACCCGTATTTCTTGTGCCTCCAGTCGGAACTTAAAGATTACTTGGCGAGGGCGGTAGGCGAACTGCCGGAACGCGAGCGGCAAATGCTCGCCCTCTATTACAAAGAAGACCTCACTATGAAGGAGGTTGGCGCGGTCCTTGGCATTGGGGAGGGACGGATTTCCCAGTTGCACTCCTCGGCAATGGCCTTTCTGCGGGTCAGAATGAAAGAGTTTCTAGGAGAGCGGCCAAGCCCAGGTTCTAAAGATTCCCCGAAAGCCCGGAAATCTGGAGAGAGTTCAACATGGAAAAAACACTGACGCAAGATGAAATCAATGCCCTTTTGCGATCCGCTCAGGCTGCAGGAGCCAAAGAGGAAGGGGCGGCGGCCACGCGCAAATTTGCGCCGTTCGTTTTCGGTAAAGCTTCCCGGATTTCAAAGCAGCAGGTTAAAGACGTCGCTCAGCTCCATGAAACTTTTTGCTACCGGATGAAGAACCGGCTGTCCGCTTATCTTCAAGTCGCTATGGAGATCAATCTGATGTCGGTGGATGAGGTGCCCTACTCGGAATATATCGAAAGCATCCCGCAGCAGGCTTATCTGGCCTCGCTTGCGGTTCAGCCTGTGGAGGCCATCGCGCTCCTGAGCATCGACCTGCCGATTGCTTTTGCAATGATCGACCTGATGCTCGGCGGCAACGGCAAGATCGAGCCGCCGCAGCGCCATACGACGGAAATCGAAGAGCAGGTTCTCCAGACCGTGGTGGACATGATTTGCGACGAACTTCAGACGGATTGGCGCCAGGCTGCCGACGTTCACTTTCGCTTCGACCAAACGCAGCGGGCGGCGGAATTGTTCCGCCTGCTTTCGCCTTACGAGAAGATGCTTTTTCTCAGCTTTGAAATTCGCGTGCCCGACGCTTTCAGCACGCTTACGCTGGCGTTCCCCGCTGTCGTATCATCATTGCTCTTAAGGCGGCTGGCGAAGAAAAATACACGGAACCAGGGATCAATCCCGCCGCCTAAGACGCAAATTCTCGAGCAGATCCTCTGCAGCATTTTTGGTATCGAGATGCTTCTGCCGCCCACTCGCATCCGGGGCAAGGACCTGCTTGCGCTCAATCCCGGCCAGACGATTCTGATACAGCACCGGGTCAAGCAGCCAGCGCAGATTCATGTGGCGGGAAGCAAAATGTTTACCGGGTATCCGGTTAGGAATGGCAAGCAGAGGGGCGGAATGATTCAGCAAAGGTTTCCAGTTCCATACCCCGTTGAGAGAGTTAACGAATGAAAACAAAACGCGAATTCGGCCCCGGCCCTAAGAATTATTTTGCGCTTTGGACCCAAAATATCGCTGAGAGTCTCGCGCGCCTGGCAGGCGTCAATGTGGAAGTGGAGCAAGTCGATCCGCCCGTGATCAGCGCCACGGAAGCCGGCCTTTGGATCCGTCTTTTCGGCGGCAAAGCGGGTGAGCAGGCCTTCTTCGTGGCTGAGCCGGACGCCCTCCGCCTGGCGAAATTAGTAATGGGCAGCGCGCATGGAGAACCGGACACGTTAACCCCGGAGAGCCGTGAAGCGGCAGTTCAGTTCTTTGAACAGATTGCGACCATGATTCCTATGGCCGACGTGCTGGGATTCAATGGCGAGCTTGAGGTTTCTCAAGCGGAGCCTCCGGCGTGGGAAAGCGCCGGACAAGCGAAGTTCCGCTTTTTCACCGCGCACGATTCAGTGTTGAGTTTGCAAGCCTTGCTGAGCTCGGATTTTTTGAGCGCCCTCGAATCGGCCCCAGAAGCCCGTGCCGCCTCGCAAGCTGTAGAGGCCACCAAGGTGAGCGAGAAAAAGCCCGGTGCGCAGCCGGAGAAGATGTCTGACAAAAAAATTTCAAAAGACTCCCGCGACATTAACCTGGACCTGCTAATGGATGTCGAGCTTGAAGTCACGCTGCGCTTTGGCCAGCGCGAAATGCTTCTCGGCGACATTCTCAAGCTGGCCCCAGGCAGCGTTGTGGAACTCGACCAGGAAGTCCAGGACCCGGTGGAACTCCTCGTGGGCAATAAAGTGATCGCCTGGGGCGAAGTGGTGACCGTGGATGGGAGCTATGGCCTTCGCATCACAGGCCTTGCCAGCCGCGAAGAACGGCTTGAATCGCTGCGAAAATAACCGGCGCATTCATAGAGCAGGCGTAGATTTCTCAAGTCTGCAAAGGTTTCATCATCTCGCAGGCCGCAAACTCAAAGGGCCTGCGCGAGACAAGGAAAGAGTAAATACGCGTGCGAACGGAGAACGCAAATCTAACTTTCAGGAATAAGGCTACGCCTCAATCCATCCCGCGCCGATGTGAGAATGCCCAATGCCCGCGGGCGCGAATCGCTTGGTTGTGGCGATGGAAACGGCCGGCGGGCGTCTGCCTGAATGACGCCTGGTATTGCTCGCTCGAATGCTTCGAGCAGGGAGCCTTTGAGTTGTTCTCGCAACTTAATCTCAAGGCGAGCCGGGGCCGCGCCATCCGCTACCGGCTTCCTTTGGGGTTGTTGTTGCTCTCGAAAGGCCTAATCAGCGCCGAGCACTTGCAAGATGCACTCAAGGCGCAGAGGGAGTCGCAAAAAGGGCGGCTAGGCGATTGGTTGCGCCAGCACGGCATTCTTACCGAAGAGCAGCTCACGGGCGCGTTGGGCGTGCAGTGGGGGCTGCCGGTTTTCCACCTCGCGCAAAGCAGCGGCTTTGCCGAATGCGCCGTCATGGCGCCGGTTCATCTTATGGAGGCGTCGCGCATGGCGCTAGTCCACTATATGCCGACCAGCCGCAATCTTTATGTTGCTTTCTCGGATGGAATTGATTTTGCAGCTTTGCGGGCGCTCGAGCAGATGATTGAGTGCAGCACGCAGCCCTGCGTCATCGGCGAGTCGGAAATGGAAGAGGCCCTTGAAGCTATGCGGCGGATACCGCGCCCAAGCGAGACTGTGCTGGATGTCGACTGCGCCCCTAAGAACCTGGCCACGACGACCCGCGAATGGGCCGAATCGAATAAGGCGGATCAGGTGAGGGCGGTTGTCGCCTCTGAAAATCTTTGGGTCCGCCTGGAGAATCCGTCTCTGACGGGGCATCTTCTCTTCAAGCTGCCTCAGGCGGTTCCCGAATTGGTTTTCTGAGGGCGCATAGAGTAGTCAGGGCTTGAAAAGCCACTCGCCGCTTCTCTGCGGATGGATTCTAGGTTATTGATTATATTGGCTTTTACACCGACAACCGGATATGTTTTTCGACATCGAGTGGGAAGCCTTAAAGGTCACTTCTGTGCTGCCGATAGAGCGAATATGGGGCTACGGAGGACGGCTGGTTTGACTCCAGCCGGCGGTTAGCAACCATGATTGAGGCCATCATGATTGTCAAAGGCCAGGAGTCTTTCCCTCACCCTCTTTGCGAGGGACCGGAGGTGAGTCAACTAGACTCTTTGCGCGCTGAGGCGGAGCTTACATGTTTGCCGCCCGCTCTCGCTCGCATGAACACACTCTTGAGCGCGGCTCCGGTTGACCTCAGGAGTCTGGCTGAGGCCCTCAAGGAAGCGCCCAGCCTTGCGGCCGAGGCGGTGAGGTTCTGCAATTCCTCGCTATTCGCCCTTCCGCAACCCGTGGCGACTCTTGAGCAAGCGGTTCTTCTTATGGATGCGGATATTGTCCGCGCGTTGTTGATTACCTGTTGGCTGGCAAAGCACACCGGCTCAACCATGCCGGCCCGCGACAACGGAATGTTCTGGAGTCATAGCTTGCTGGTCGCTCAGTTGAGCCGCCACATCAGCGAGTGGGCGTGCTATGCGCAGCCCGAGCGGGCCTTTCTCGCGGGTCTATTCCACGACATCGGCATTTTGCCTTTTCTCACTGTTCTGGGCCGCACTGGACCGGCCAGGTCAGAAGGGTGGTTCGAGGAAGTGGGTGATGCCGTTGAACCACAGCGGCGGCGCTTTGGGACTGATCATTGTGAGTTGGGATTGCAGATGAGTTCCGCCCTCGATCTGCCTGTTCTCTGGGCGGAGGCGATGGCAAGGCATCATCAGCGAGGCGCCACGCTCTCCGGAATG
>DASZAA010000208.1:0-6037 GCA_035945615.1 Terriglobia bacterium | reverse complement strand
ATATCCGCTTTCGTCCGCCGATCCGGCGGTGGTGGAAAAGAGTCTTGCCGGGATGCGCACTTCACTTCACAACGCGAAACTCTGGGGCGCGCGCTCGGTCCTTCTTGTGCCCGCCGTAGTGAATGAACAGACAAGTTACCGCGACGCGTGGGTACGCTCGCAGGCGCAAATCCGCAAACTGATCCCCCTGGCGGAAGAATTGCGTGTCGTGATTGCCCTCGAAGAGGTGTGGAATAAGTTCCTCCTCAGCCCACTCGAATTTGCGCGCTACGTGGATGAATTCAAGAGTCCCTGGATCGGCGCCTGGTTTGATGTAGGCAACGTGGTGCTATACGGCTACCCGCAGGATTGGATTCGCACCCTTGGGCATCGCATTGTGGATGTGCACGTGAAGGGCTTTAAGCACAGCGGGAACAGCTATGAGTGGGTCAACATTGGCGACGGGGATATCGATTGGCCCGAAGTCCGCAAAGCTTTCGCGGAGGTTGGCTACCGCGGCGCGGCGATCACCGAGCTCAAAGCAGGCGACGAGGCATACCTGCGCGACGTGAGCAACCGGGTGAGCCGCTATGTTCTAGGCGCATGAAGTTGGAGAGTATGGTATTATCCTCAGCAATAAGCCAACCGCCGAGGAGGATTCATGCTGACTTTCCAAGTTTGGGCGCGGAACAATGGGAAAATTCCCAACGCAGCCACCACCAACGTACAAATCGCAACCTCTATCGTTGAATACCTTAAATCGACTGTGCAAGAAGCGTTCTTCTGGGCAAGGACGGCTGGGAACAATTTGCAGACTAACGTTCAAAATGGTCTGAATGCAACTTTGAATGCCCGTCCGGCTATAGTGAACCCGCTGCCTCCCGTGGGGCCAGCAAGACAGGCTTATCTGACAGGACATCAGAACTGGGGAGCGAATCTGCTTCCGGCGATCAACCTATACGTAACCAATTTTCAAGCCCAACACGCGAACGCGCTCGCGCAAGAAGTGACCCGGCTGAACAATGCACACCGCCTGGCAAGCGCCACTGCCGCGATCCCTTCGCCTACGGACTACTTTCACGGCGTATCTCATGATGACGGGCTCGAGCGCACGCTGGTCATCGGATATATTGACTATGTTGTCGCCGCCATCACCGCTTATGCAACTACCGCTGTACCCCACTCAAACGAAATGAACCGCCGCGCCGATGCTGTGAAGGCCCAGCTTGGGCGGTGCAAGGCAGAAGCATTTTTAGGGGCCGATTCGACGCTTTGTGATTTCACTATTTTTAACAAGGCGGTTCCTTCGGCAGTAAGAGGCGAGGACATCAAAGAAGTAGCGGAATATTGGTCCACGGAACGTCAAGCCACCGCGACCCGCATCCAGGAAGTTCAATCCTGGGCAAACATCGCGGGACGGGGCGATGGGCAGGAAAAATTGCGCCGATACGGTTCGACCGGCGAGGCCGGGGACATCCGCGCGCGAAAGGGATTCTATCAAGCTCGCGGGTTTTCTTTCGAACGTTACAAATGGTTTGTAGACTTGGGCGTCCGAAACGCCACCACCAGCGTGAGCGATAGCGATAGGTCCTTCTGGGTTCATCTAAAGGCTGGCGCCCTTGACGCCCTGCGGGAGTTGCAGCGGGAATATGTGGCAGACAATCAGCCGGCGGTCACTTTTAAGCCTAACATGGGTGGAGAAGTGGGATGCTTTGGAGTCCACGAAGACGTGCTCAGCCAGTTCAATAAGAAACTGATTGAGAAAATCGTGATCTGGAATCAGAAAACAAACCGGGAGGATGGGGTGGCGGTTGTCCCGGCGTAGCCCAGTCTCTTACAGGCAACCGGACGTCGAAGCGCCGCTCACGACGGCTCCTGGCTGCGTAATCTTACTCCGCGAGCGGTGAGCACGTCTAGGCTTTCAGATACTCCTGGCGCGCGTCTGCATCGGAAATCGGCCGCAGCCGGATGGGGACTTGCTTCGATGGGTCGGCCGCATAATAGACGCCAGCTCCGAGCTTGTAATCATCCGTAGCGGACCGCAGAGTTTTGATGTGATTGTCAAAAAGCGTAAAGTCAAAGCCGCGCAAGGCTAACACCTCTTTTTTCTCCGAGAGGGCCGCAATCACAATGCGATAGTTCCCCTTAACAAGTTGGAACCGTTTTAGAAAAAACTCCTTAGCCTCTCTCACAAACTCGTCATCGGCTTCGACCGGAACCTTGGGAGCGTCGGGGGGCCGCTGCGCAATTTTCGCGTTGATGTTGCTTCTGATCTTGGAAATAATTTCCGCCGCGTCCTCTTCCTCTTGCACGGTCCAAGGCTTGAAGAAATGGACGGTTTCGCTCCAGTGCTCATCTGGCTTGAGCACGCTCCACTCCACGAAAAATTCCAGGTTTGGTTGCCCACTCCCGCCCTGCGAATGGCGCGATTGATACATCAAGCCGGGCAAGTGCCAGATGGTGCTGTCGCTGGTCACGATGCAGTCGATCTTGGCGACGGTCAGTGTCTTGCCCCCCGTATTGTGCAGAGCGACGAATCCGAGCAGATTGAGATTGCCCAGGAAGTGATAAAGACTGAGGTATTCCGGGATGACGATGTGCAGCGCGCGCCGCCTGAGAAGCTGATGAACCGGGGGCAGTTGAGATAAAACAAGCGCAAGGAGCGCAATCACTGCGCTCCAGACTTCAGGGCTCTTCATGAATTCCATGCTTATACCCCTCCCTTTCGTGACACAAGGTGACAATGGAATGTGCCCAATGGATTTGGAGGTATTCTACTTCGGAAGGCGTAAGGCTACAAGATGTTCAGCTGCCATTGTTCATGCGGCGGGTTTGGTGAGGACATAGGGACCGTTCTTGGCAAATCCTTCGGCTACAGATTTACCTTCAGTACGGAATACAAAGAGCGCGCCACCGGCGGGGCTACGTGTTCTTTTTCGTCCAAGCGCCGATAAACGGAGGGCTGAGAAAGACGCCGCCTCCGGCGCGGAACTCGAGGCTCATGCGCTCAGCGTATGTATCAATGTCGATTTCTTCGGCGGTCGCAAGCCCATATTTGAGGATGGCAGGCATCATGCTGCGTAGGCTCTGCACCAGAAAGTATGGCAGCCGCTCCGCCATGGGGTCTTGAGCGCCGACGATGCCCATGTTGATTTGCAGCATTGGGGCAGGCAAGCCCGCGGCGATAAACGTCGAATACAGCTTCAGGCCCATCTGAGGCTCCGCGCCCGAAAGTTCCTGCGCCTTTCCGGTGAGCTCGAAGAGCCGTTCGAGCAGCGGTACGGGCGGGAAAGAGCGGATGCCGGAGTGGCAGACTTCCTGAAATGCAACGATGCCGCCCGGGCGGATATGGCGAATCAGGCGGCGCAAAGCTTCGGCGGGGTCGGGATAGTACATCAAGACAAATCTCCCGACCAGGGCGTCGTAGAGTTCGCCAAAGCGAATCTCGGTGGGGTCGCCCTCGATAAAATTGACATTTGAATATTCGAGCGCCGCGGCGCGTTCGCGGGCCTTGGCCAAAGCCTCGGGAGAGCGGTCGACGCCCGTCACTCGGCCTTCCGATCCCACCAGCTCGCGCGCAAGAAATGAGACATCACCCGGCCCACTGCCCACATCGAGCACCTTCATGCCCGCTGCAATGCCGGCTTGTGTAAAGATTGCACGCGTGAAAGGCTCCATGAGCCGGGCTTGCGTGGTAAGCCGTTTGAGTTCGTCCGAAGAGTGACCCAGCGCATACTCAGGGCGCGATCCGGTTTGTTCAGACATGCCTTGCTCCCTCCTCGTGGCTAGTAAAATTATGCGACGGGTGGTGAGCCGCCGCCCCTGACTCCCCCGCCGCAGACATCACATACCAATGTCTGTGCCACCCGTGGGTTAGATAATCTACCCGTTGCCAGGCCCAACCGCTTGCTTTTCCATCTCGAAGGCGTCGGCGCCATCCTTCTTGTAATAACCCTTCAGGATGCTTGTCTGTCGGAAGCCCAATTGCTCATAAAGGTGAATTGCACTCGTATTAGTTGTCCGCACTTGCAGCTTATAGAGTTTTAGCTCCGGACGCTCTTCCTCAAAGCGCTTCAGGGTAAACTCCAAAAGCTGCCGGCCAACGCTGAGGCGCCTGTAATCAGGATCGACCGCCATCGAATCAATTTCCCCAGCATCGCCCTGCACGGTAGCAGCAATGTAGCCGACCACGAAGTTTGATATCTCCGCCACGCGAAATCCGCCGGGAAAGTCTCTGTGCAACTGCTTAAACTGGTTCTCGTTGTAAGCATCCACATCGAACGAGGAGCGCTCGATTTCCATGATCCGGCCAAGGTCGGAGCTTCTGAAACGGCGCAGGTCCACCCTCAGTTCATCGTGGAGGTACTGGTTGAGACTGGTTTGGTCAACCTCAATTCTGTTGCGCCGGAGAGCATTCTTTTCAAATCTGGCTATCTTCTTCCAGAGATACTCAAACTCGCTGTAAATAGTGTCATCCCTCTCCTGCTCTCTGTTGTTCCGGATATAAGGCGAGAGTAATTGCCAATAGCGCAGGATACGGCGGTCAAACATTGTCCAGGTGAGGTATTTCGGAGCGATACCCTTTCTGAGCAATAAGCCCAAGTCTTCAAAGTAGCCACAGATTTCGTCGGCATCTGGCTGCATGAGATCGTACTTGCCTGGAGTCGTGAGTAAGACCCGCGCCAGATTACTCCGACATCGCATCATTTCAGGCGAATGGAACCTCTCATCTTCCTGTCTGAGGAATTGGTAAGCGTTGACGTTGCGCGCGCCTGCAACTTGCTTGGAGATGAAGCAGAGAGTGAGGACCGTTCCAATCGCGCCCAGGGCCATCCAAAACGTCTGGGAACGCAGCAGAAGGACCGCGAATTCCGGTCCGCTCCGAAGCCACCCAGCCGCGCGATGCGCGTAGGCTAGATAGAGGACGCAAATCGCTCCAAACGCCACAATAGCAATCCAGAAGTGGGGACAAAACAGCAACCACGAGACCATTTCACGGGTGCGCCCCTCCTTTTTGATTGCCTTGGGCAGACTCATTCCGGTAGGCATTGACATGAGACTTGCGCTTACATTTCGCTGCCGATGACCACGGTCCAGTCGCGCACGCGCCAGGCGGTGACGAGGCCGTTGAGGACGTAGGGATCGTTCTTAGCGAACTCTTCTGCCGCCGACTTATCCTCAGCACGGAACACGAAAAGCCCGCCGTCGGCGGGATTAGCGAAAGCGCCGGCCATCACCAACTGGCCGGACTGGTGAGCGCGCTCGGCGTAGGCCAAGTGCGCCGCGCGGTATGGCTGGCGGCGTTCGACATAATTGGGAACCACATCATAGAAAAGAGCGAAATACATGGTTTATGTCCCTTAGAAGCTAAATGCGGCAAAAGCAAACGGCCTCTCGCAAAGGCGCTAAGACGCCAAAAAACGCAAAGCGAAACTCTGCATGTTTCTTTGCGCACCTTTGCATCTTGGCGCGAGGCCATGTGTCACTTCATGCTTCCGGCTGGTGGTGATAAACCTCCCAGCCTTTGTAATTTCCAAGCGCTTCAACTACCGCTCGCGCGTAATAACTGCGGTTAACGGAAACATGATGCTCAAAGCCGTTGTGGCAAATGTGGCGCATGAGCTTCTGCATGGCGGGAATTCTGACCACTCCGTAGCCGCCGAAGCTCTCAAGCTTGTCATTGGTGATTTCGCCTTCGCCAGTGTAGGCCCTCATGCGGCCATGGAGGTCGTCGGTGCTGACGCGAAGATAGGTGAGCGGTCCGCTTTTGAGCTTGCCTACCACCGTGCCAAAAGTGCTTTCTTTGCCGATGGCAGTGGCGATGATCTCCTGGAAGTCCATTTTGAAATCCTCGAAGAAATGTTTGGGAAGATTTGAGCAGTGGAAGATGACAGCCTTGTCGGGATCTTCGCCGAAATTGTTGTTCCAGTCCACAATGGCGCTGGGATCGCCCGCGGCAAGCTGCAGGATGTACATGGCGATCATGCCGATCATATCGGTCTCGCACGCG
Source organism: Terriglobia bacterium (assembly GCA_035945615.1). Taxonomy (GTDB): domain Bacteria; phylum Acidobacteriota; class Terriglobia; order UBA7540; family UBA7540; genus RH2-MAG17b. Next base: position 48 of record DASZAA010000208.1, on the reverse strand, counting down.
CTCGGCAGCAGGTTGTTGGACATCATGCTCATCAGCGTGCACGGCACG
>DASZAA010000207.1:0-3058 GCA_035945615.1 Terriglobia bacterium | reverse complement strand
TTGTGCTTGCAGGCGGCAGGCGCGCCGCAGGAGAAGGGCTACTCGCACGTGCGAGTGGTGCGGCTCAGCTTCGTGGATGGGACAGTGATGGTCCGGCGGCCAGGCTCGACGGAGTGGACAAAGGGTCAGGTGAACACGCCCATTGAGGAAGGCTTTTCACTTGAAACGGATAAGGACAGCTACGCCGAGGTTGAATTTGAAAACGGATCAACGGCGCGCATCGGGCAGCTTTCCCAGCTTGATTTCGCGGAATTGGCTTTAAGCCCTGACGGTTCGAAAATCAATCGCCTCACATTTGATCACGGCTATGGCACTTTCAGTTTTGCGCCCGAAAAACACGAGCACGATGTTTACACGGTAAAGGCGGGTGCGGCGACGCTTGTGCCAGACGGCAAGGCGGAATTCAGAACCGACTTCAAAGACGGCGACCTGCAGGTGGAAGTTTTCAGCGGGTCTGTCAACGCTACCCTGCCTGGGCAGAAGATGGCTCGGATCACAAAAGATAAGACCCTGAGTTCCCAAATCGAAACGGCGTACAACATCACCAACGGCGTGGAAAAGGATGACTGGGATAAGTGGGTGCACGCCCGCGATGAACAGACCGAACTTGCATACAACGACTCTCCTGTGGGTCTCCAGGAGCCGGTTGACGGCTGGGCGGACTTGAATGAATATGGCGCATGGGGATTTTTCCCCGGAGTTGGCTATGCGTGGTCGCCTTTTGTGGCCGCTGGCTGGGCGCCGTTTTCAGATGGAGCTTGGAGCTATTATCCCACCTTTGGCTATACCTGGATCTCAAACGAGCCCTGGGGTTGGCTGCCGTTCCACTACGGAAATTGGGCCTACAACCCTTCATTTGGATATTTATGGCAGCCGGGGGCATTTAACACTTTTTATCCTGGCCTCGTGACCTGGTATCAAGGGCCTGGATACGTAGGCTGGGCGCCAGCCGGACGCGGGGGCGCGCCTGCTTGCAATCCGGGAACAGCCGGATGTGTGATTGCGGTGAAGCCTGGCACATTGCAAAGCGGGGGCGCGGTGACCCCGGGTACCCGCGTGCCCGTGAACCCGCAGCTGATTACCAGGACCACGCGGCCCTTCCTCCCACCCATCGCAGCGCCTGCTGCGGGAGCAACCCGGATCGCGGCGCAAACCAGCTTTGCCGCGCGAGCGCCGGCGGCATCCTCGATTCGCTCCGCTGCAGCGCCTCGCACGGTGACTTACACCGCGCCCAGGATTGTCCTGATGGGCCAGAACCCGGCGCAAGCCGCCAGGATCGAGGCTCAGGCTGGCAGGCGTCAGTCTTTCATGACGCGCGCATTTGGAAGCGGCGGCAATCAAGCCCCCGCAACTGTGCGCCTGGGTAATACGATCGGTGGACGGTACAGCGTTGGGCAGATAGGTCACATGGGATTCTCAAGGCAAGAACCAGTGCTCCTGCAAAACCATTCCAGCATGGGATATAGCGGCGCGAGGTATCAGATGACCTCTCGCGGGGCGATCCGGATGCAAAGTTCTGGTGTTAGAGCGTCGGCGCCTTCATCCCAGGGCGGTTTCCACGGTTACAGTGGCTCGGCGATGTCCGCGCCGAGTGTGCGGTCCAGTGCGCCTGCGACTTCGGGCGGTAATGCGGCGTCCTCAGCGCCTCATCGGTGATTATCGTGAGGATGTTGCCCCTTCGCTCCTCTGTCATTCTTTGCTGCGCTCAGAATGACAGAGGAAGTAGCAAGCGTGGAGGTGGTATTAGGTTAAGGAAACAGTAGTGTGACTATCGGTTTAGGCGCCGGTAGAAAGGCAGGTTTGAAACCTCTGCTTCCACCCCGGAGGCCAGCGTGACGCGCGTTCCAGGCTCGGCAACCTCGCGGCGCAGATAGGCCATTGCCAGCGTTCTGGTGAGCGTGGGCGATACACAGGCGCTGGTGATCTCTCCCACCGGATTTCCCTCTTTAAGAATTTTCTCTCCTGGCGCGGGCGCTTCGGGCGCCTCCACGAATAACCCCGTGAGTTTCCAATTGACGCGGCCACGGCTGCGCGCTCGCTCGATGATTTCCTGCCCGATATAACAGCCTTTGGTAAAGCTGAGCGCATTGGGTAATCCCTGGCTTCCGTCGAGACCCGCTTCGAGGGGCAGTGTATCCTCGGCAAGTTCCGAGCCATATTTCGGAATGCCAGCCTCAATGCGCAGTGTTTCAAGCGCGCAAGCTCCACACGGCAGGAGGCCGTGCGCTTGACCTTTTTCGAGCAGCGCCCGGCGCAGAGGCTCGATCTCTTCTGGAGCCGCCCAGAGTTCATAACCATCTTCGCCGGTTGAACTAGAGCGCATCACGCGGAGCGGCTGCCCCGCAACGCCTATAAATTCTCCTGGCTCTGGCAGCGGGCCCGGCAAAACTTCGCGCAGCACCGCACCGGATTTCGGACCTTCAACCGAAATCGCCGCAAGTGGAAGCCGGTCGAGAGGAACACGGCCCCCAATATTGTATTTGCCCAGAGTGGCGAGCGTTTTCTCGATGAGGTCTGCATCGGTTGTGATCAGGAATTGGTCAGCTTCACAGTAGATTTCAAGGTCGGCCAGGATATGGCCCCGCACATCGAGCAGGGTGGCGTAGAGGCCACGCCCCGGCGCGAGACCTTTAACGTCGTTCGTCGTCATACTGTGAAGAAAGCGCGTGCGGTCGCTGCCCCGGGCGCTGAATATGACGCGAAATGCGCGGTCGATTAGGCCCGCCGCGCTACGCACCGCCCGGTGTTCGGTCGCGGCGTCGCTATACCACGCGCGCAGGCGCGCTCCGTGATAGTCAATTTCAGGCAATGGTGCGGCAGCGGTGCTCATAGCCGGTAAATCAGGCATTCGGTTTTACCTCGTTTTTTAGCGGCCTCTTCGTAGCGCAGCGTTCGCTCGAACTGAAGCCAGTCCCAGGTTATCTGATGCTATAATTCAGGTTTGGTGATGAATCCTGCCTCAATTGCTCCCACCACGCATTCCGGCGACCGGCGTTATTTCCCCGTGGTTGCCACCTACGTCCTGCTTGTCTTAAATGTTTTTATCTTCCTTCTCATG
>DASZAA010000206.1:0-6496 GCA_035945615.1 Terriglobia bacterium | reverse complement strand
TGATAACCTGACGCCCCTTTATCCGCAGGATCGTCTGCGGCTGGAGACCGCGAAGGACAATATTTCCGCGCGCGTGCTTGACCTGCTGACGCCGATCGGCAAGGGGCAGCGCGGGTTGATCGTCGCGCCGCCGCGCACCGGTAAGACTATGCTGCTGCAAACCATCGCCAACTCGATCAGCACCAACCACGCGGAAGTGACGCTCATCGTCCTGCTCATCGACGAGCGGCCAGAAGAAGTTACGGATATGCAGCGCACGGTGAAGGGCGAGGTGATCAGCTCAACGTTTGACGAACCGGCGGCACGCCACGTGCAGGTGGCTGAGATGGTGATCGAAAAGGCCAAGCGGCTGGTTGAGCACAAGCGCGATGTGGTTATTCTGCTTGATTCCATCACGCGCCTGGCGCGCGCCTACAACACCGTCGTGCCGCCCTCCGGCCAGGTGCTTTCGGGCGGCGTGGATTCAAACGCTTTGCAGCGGCCCAAGCGATTCTTCGGCGCCGCGCGCAACGTGGAAGAGGGCGGGAGCCTGACCATCATCGCTACCGCGCTCATCGATACCGGCAGCCGCATGGACGATGTGATTTTTGAAGAGTTCAAGGGCACCGGCAACATGGAAATCAACCTCGACCGCAAGCTGGTCGATAAACGCATCTTCCCCGCGATGGATATAAACCGCTCCGGAACCCGGAAGGAAGAGTTGCTGGTGCCGAAAGACGAACTTAACCGCATCTGGGTGCTGCGCAAAGTCCTGAACCCGCTGTCGCCGGTCGAGACAATGGAATTGATTATCGACAAGCTCTCGAAGTCGCCCACCAATGCGCAATTCCTATCTTCAATGAGCAACGGCGGAAGGTAGCGCCTGAAGTATAAAGGGTAAAGTATAAATGTGAATGGGGCGAATCGTGATCCTGCAAAAATAGATTCGCGATGTTTTGGATACGCGTTGCGCGCGATCAAGCCCTATCACTTTATCCAGGCCGGAAAGGACGGAGCGGCGTGGATCATTGGAAAATAGTACTTGCAGTCTGCCACGTCAATAGGAGCGAATGTAGAAGAAGCCCCATCTGCTGAAAGGCATGCGGATTTCATTCATAAATACGGTGTCGCACAGAAGGAAACACGGTAGAGTTTATACTGGCTCCGCTTGTTGGCTGAATCAGGCATGATTGCTAACAAGCGGCTCGCACCGCTAATAAAAGAAACCGAAGAACTTTACGCCAGTATTACAGCGATTTTGATCAAATCCAAACGGAACCTGCAATCGTAAGCCGGCGTTTCCAATTTACCCCTTATATTTTACACTTTATACTTTCCTTCGGTTTCACACGTCACATCTCTTGCCATCGAACAGCCCCCGCCCTTTTGCCAGGCGGATAATTTCTTCTACCACTTCATCCGCTCCGAGCGAAGTCGAATCGAGCTGGCAGGCGTCAGCCGCCGCGGTCAGGGGCGAGATCTTCCGCTCCGCGTCGAGCTGATCCCGCCGTCCGATCTCATACGCGGTCTGCTCCAAAGTTGCGTCGCGTCCCTTGAGTTTTTCGTCTTTTAGCCTTCGGCGCGCGCGCTCTTCCGGGCGGGCGGTGAGGAAGATTTTAAGCGGGGCGTCAGGAAACACAACCGTTCCAATATCTCTGCCTTCCATCACCACGCCTTGCTCGCGCGCGAAGGCGCGCTGTAACCCTATCAGCTTCTGCCGGACTTCGGGCAGGCGCGAGACTCGCGCCGCCGCAAGCGTCACTTCGGGAGTGCGAATCTTGTCAGTCACATCTTTTCCGTCGAGCCACACCGAAATCCGCCGCCCGCCGGGACGAAGCTGAATATCCGCCATTCGGACACTCCGGATGACCGCCTCTTCGTCATCTACCGGCACACCGTCTTCGAGCACTCGCAGCGCGGCGGCGCGATAGGTGGCACCGCTGTCTACGTAGATCAGCCCTAGCCGCGCGGCAAGTTTCTGCGCCACCGTGCTCTTACCCGCGCCAGCAGGCCCATCAATGGCGATCACAAGATGCGTTGCTTCGGTCATCATCAAGGCGAGCTAAATCCTCTTAAAGGCCTTTTGAATGTCGCGCAGTGAGTAGCGCAGCAAGATAGGCCGCCCGTGCGGGCAGGACATAGGGCAGTCAGTCTTTTCGAGCTCGCTGAGCAGCCATTCCATCTTGTCCGCGCTCAAAGGCATGTTCACTTTCACCGCCGCGTGGCACGCGACGGTAGCCGCCACTCGATGGCGGAGATCGTCCAGCGAAAGGCCCGGCCCTTCAGCTCCCACCCCGTCCAGGATTGCAATCAGCAACCGCTCGGCAGCCTCGGCGCGGATTTCCGCTGGCGCGCTCTTGATGGCAATCGTGCGCTGACCAAAAGGCTCGGCTTCAAAGCCGTTCGCGGCGAGTTCCTGGGCGATATCCTGAAACACAACCTGCTGCTCCGGCTTGAGCTCCACCACCACGGGCAGCAGCAGCCGCTGGCAATCGATGGACTTTTCACGGATGCCGCGCAGTCTCTGCTCAAACAGCACGCGCTCGTGAGCCACGTGTTGATCAATAATCCACAAGCCCTCGTCATTCGTCGCCACAATGAAGCTTTCCCGCACCTGGCCGAGCGGCCTTAAGCCTTTGGGGAACTCATCCGCGCCCGCGTTGATGGCTGTGGCATACTCCTCCACTTTGCGAGTGAAGACTGCTTCCTGAGCGGCCGTGGTCCCGCCGGTTGAGCCGGGCAGGGCGGAGGAGCCTCGTTCGAGCGGCAGAAGTCCAGTTCGAGGAGGAAGATACAACGGAGACAATTGATACGCACGAGACGATTGTAACTCGCGTCCAGCAGTCTCTCCTGACGGTGACTCACGCCAACCCGGTCCCGCCGCGGTCTGGGGTCCGGCGCCGTTCGCACCCAAAACATCGCCTCGTCTCACTTGTCGCGTCTCTTCCACCTCCGCACCTGGGTGAAAGGAGCTTGCGCCCGCTGCGTTAGAGCTGGGAAAGGCAGCCATAGGCCTCGACGCCACCAGCGTCCGCCGGATCACGTCGCGCGCAAAGTCGTGAATGAAATTCGAATGGCGAAACTTCACCTCGGTCTTGGCGGGGTGAACGTTCACGTCCACCTCGCCCGGCGGCAGGTCGAGGAAAAGCAGCGCCACGGGGAAAGCGCCCGAGGGCAGAATGTTACGGTAGGCTTCAGTGATGGCGTGCAGGATCAGGCGGTCGCGCACCAACCGCCGGTTCACGAAAAAGTAAATCTGGTTTCGATTAATCTTCTGTACTTCGGGCCGCGAAACAAACCCGAAGAGACTAACGCGCGCCGGTGGAGAGGCTTCGGCGCTTTCCATCTCTTCTTCAAATTGGGCCTCAGCCGGCATCGCACGCGCGGCAGGCGCAATTTCCACTAATTGCTCCATTGCCTGCGCGCCCATCACCTGGTAGAGGCGCTGCCGGAAAGATTCTGCGGGCGGCGTGTTGAGAATTTCGTGGGTCATGGACGTGAGCCGGAAGGATTTTTCCGGATGAGCCAGCGCGTAATGTGTCACGAGGCTAGTGATGTGGCCTAGTTCAGTAGATTCTGATTTCAAGAATTTGCGGCGCGCGGGGGTATTGTAGAAGAGGCCACCTGCTTCGAAGCGCGTGCCTCCGGCGCGGGCTATTTCCTTGACGTCGCGCAAGCGGCCACCGTGAATTTCGAGCTGCGTTCCGGCGGCTTCAGAAGCATGGCGCGTCTCGAGAGTCACGCGCGCGACCGAGGCGATCGAGGGCAACGCCTCGCCGCGAAAGCCGAGCGTAGCTACCTCAAAGAGGTCTTCCACTGAGCGAATCTTACTGGTTGCATGACGCTCAAATGCAAGCATGGCATCGTCGCGCGTCATGCCCGTGCCATCGTCTTCCACGCGGATCAGGCGGCGCCCGCCCGCTTCAACATGAACTTCAATTCGCCCGGCGCCCGCGTCCAGCGCATTTTCTAGAAGCTCTTTCACCACCGACGAAGGCCGCTCCACCACTTCGCCCGCGGCGATTTTATTAGCGACGGCTTCGGGAAGAATGTGAATCATGGGTCTATGAGTCATTAAATCATTGAGTCAATGTAACAATGATTCAATCCCCCTTAATCTCCAGCCCCAGTTCTTTGAGTTGCGCCGGCTCAACGGTGGAAGGCGCTTCGCACATCTGATCCACGGCGCTGGCAGTTTTGGGGAAGGCGATGACCTCGCGGATGTTGGATTCTCCCGCCATCAGCGCCACGATGCGGTCATAGCCAAGAGCGATGCCGCCGTGCGGCGGCGTGCCGTAATCGAGCGCGTCGAGAAAAAATCCAAACCGCTCGCGCGCTTTTTCGTGCGTCAGGCCGAGCACGCTAAACACCTGCTGCTGGATGTCGCGCCGGTGGGTACGGATCGACCCGCCGCCAATTTCAGAGCCATTCAACACCAAATCATACGCGCGCGCCTTCACGCGGCCGGGATCAGACTCAAGCAGCGCAAGGTCCTCTTCGCGCGGCGAAGTAAAGGGATGGTGCATGGCCGCGAACCGCTTTTCCTTTTCGTCATATTCAAACATGGGGAAATCGACAACCCAGAGAAAGCTCCAGCCGGGCTTGATCAGTTCGAGCTTGCGCGCAAGGTCAAGCCGCAATTCACCGGACGCTTCATCAAGATGGCGCTGCGCGCTGCCAGCAGCGAAGCCGGGCTTCAATCCGAGGAGGATCACCAAGTCGTTTTCCTGCGCGCCCGCCGCCTCTGCCAGCGATTTCACGCCTTCTTCGCCCAGCGCCTTGGTTAAAGGCGATTGCAGCCCCGCTGCCGTCAACTTGATCGAACTGAACCAACTTGCGCCCGCCGCTTGCGCGGCTTCCTGCAATTTATCAAGCTGGCTGCGGCTCATGGACGCCTGCCCCGGCACGCGCATGACTTTGAGCGGGCTCATCACGCGCACTTTTTCATCATCGCCGGGAGCGAGCGCAATGCGCCTCCATTCGAGGCCGAAGCCCGTGTGCGGCTTGTCTGAGCCGTAGCGTTCCATGGCCTCGCTGTAAGGCATCACAGGGAATGGCCGGGGCGGCTCAACACCAACCAGCGCGAAAAGTTTTACCATCAGTTCTTCGATGATGCTGAACAGGGCCGCGCGGCGCGGGAAGGCCATCTCAATATCGATTTGCGTAAACTCGGGCTGGCGGTCGGCGCGCAGGTCCTCATCACGGAAGCAGCGGACGATTTGAAAATAGCGGTCAAACCCGCCAATCATCAGGATTTGCTTGAACAACTGCGGCGACTGCGGCAGCGCGTAAAAATGCCCGTGATGCACGCGGCTGGGCACCAGATAATCGCGCGCGCCTTCGGGGGTGGAGCGCGTGAGAAACGGCGTTTCAATCTCAATAAACCTGTGCGCGCTCATGTGCTCGCGCACAACCACCGCGGCGCGGTGCCGCAGGCGGATGTTCTGCTGCATCTTCGCGCGGCGGAGGTCGAGATAGCGGTAGCGCAGCCGCGTTTCCTCGGCGGTGCGGCCATCGTCGTCGATAGGAAAGGGCGGAGTTTTCGATTCGTTGAGCAGAAGCAACGACTTCGCGCGTACCTCGATGCGGCCGGTGGGAATTTCCGCGTTCACCGTGCCCTCGGCGCGTAATACAACCTCACCTTCGACACCTACCACAAATTCAGGCCGTACCTGCTCGCCCTTGGCGTGCGCCTCAGGGCTGATCTCGCGGTTGCAGACGATTTGCGTCACGCCCGTGTGGTCACGCAGGTCAAGAAAAATCAGGCTGCCGAGGTCGCGCCTCCGCGCCACCCAGCCGGCCAGAAATACGGTTTGTCCCTGATGAGATTCGCCGAGCTCGCCGCACAGATGTGTGCGTTCGCGGTTGCCAAGAAGATCGAGTGTCAATTCTGCTCCTTAAAAAGAACAATTTCTAATCTTTGGGGCCGCCTTGTGGCGCGGAGTATTGTTTTTAAAACTCCGCGGCCCTTACCAAAATCAAAAATTAGAGATTAGAAAAGCCGCGGTAGTCCGGCCGCACAAGGCCTAGCCTCTCACGCCGGGATTGAGACGAATGAGACGATTTCCATTAGAAACATTGATTCTAAATAACTTCTTGGGTTCGTTCCGTAATTTTTTTGTGTTTCGCCCATTTTTGTTTTGCCCGGCCATTTTCCAATATTTGAGGGCAGCTTTGTAGCGGCGGCCAGAGGCCGCCGCAACAGATTGAGCCTATCACGCCACTTTGAGATTTTTGAGACAAATGTGATAAACGAGACAGTTTCTCATCTGCTCACAGCCTCGATTTCAGGTACTCCATGATCCCTCCCGGCTCCACTTCTTCCTGCGTCGCCGCCTGCATATCCTTCACTTGGTAGCGGCCGCGCGCCAGCTCACCTTCACCGATGATCACGGCAAATCGCGCCTGGAGCTTGTTTGCCTGGCCGAGCATTTTTTTGAGCTTTACCGGCTCCAAGCCGATCTCCACGCGCAGGCCCGCGGCGCGCAGCTCGCGCGCAAGGTCGAGCGCCGGAACC
>DASZAA010000205.1:0-4298 GCA_035945615.1 Terriglobia bacterium | reverse complement strand
GGAGATGTTCACCTCGCGCTCGGAAAACGAGCCGTATAGAACGGGTAGATACGAAATCACGATGGCCAGAATTCCGAACCCCGTTCCCGACTCCACCACCGTGATAACCCTGGCCAGCCCGGAGTGCGGCGTGACATCGCCGATTCCCAGCGTGAAAAACGTGGTTCCACTCAGATAAAGGTCGGAGAGAAAGGAAGGCTGCCCGCCTTGCACGTTAATCGCGGAGCCTGCGGCCCAATGGAGCAAACCGAAGCTTACAATTAGCGCGGCTACCCACACCACAAAAAGGAACAGCAAGGAGAGCGGGCCAAAATAGCTGAGATAGGCTGGACGAAAACGCCCCAAGCTCCACTTGCGCGCCGCGCTCCCCCACGCTTTCCAGGTGGCGCGATAAAAGGCGCGCGTGATGCGGAAGTTCCTCGTCACCCGGCGCGGTAGGATGATGGTTTCAAAGCAGTCCCACAAAACCACCAGTAAAAGCGACAGCCCAGCAATCGCAGCGAAAAGTTTCACAAAAATGTCTCCAGGGGATTATGCCAGCCAGTGTGTTGCAATCGCCGCTTAGCCTAGACTGCTCACGGAAATCGGCTTGGTGTTGGGGGGCACGGATTCAATCGTGCCATTCTTAGGGCACGAGCACGATTTTCCCATGTGCGCCCGGTTCCATCACCGCCTGATGCGCGCGCGGAGCCTCTGTCAGCGGGATTCGCTGCCCCACCACGGGCCGCAGTGTGCCATTTTCGAGGCCGGCAACTAAAGCCGCGTGAATCGAGGCCAGTTCTGCAGGAGTTGCGTTGAGCAGCGTCATTCCAAGAATAGCGGCATCGCGCCCCATCGTTTCGCGCGGGTTGATCTCAACCGGACCGCGGCTACCGACCACCACCACGCGGCCGCCGCGCGCGAGCACGGTGAGGTCATTACCCAGGTTAACATTGGCGAGCATTTCGAGGATCACGTCGACGCCCTTGCCGCCTGTGAGGTGGCTCAATTGACCAAGGTAGTTGGGCGCGCGATGGTTGAGCACGTAGTGCGCTCCTTCGTCTTCTACGAGCTTCCGCCCGTGATCACTGCCCGCGGTCCCAATCACGCGCGCCCCCGCCGCCCGTGCAAGTTGCACCGCGGCAATCCCAACCCCTCCCGTAGCACCGTGCACTAGCACCGTCTCGCCAGGCTCGGCATGGGCGCGATGGAAAAGCGCGCGGTAAGCGGTGGCATAAGGTACGCCAATCGCCGCACCCTGCTCAAAGGCGACTCGTTCAGGCAAGGGATGCACCAGGTTTGCTTTGGAGAGCGCAAGTTCCGCATAGGCGCCGCTCGAAGTACCTGCAATATAAACCCGGTCGCCTGCTTTGAAACCGTTCACGCTTGCGCCCACGGCCTCAATCACGCCTCCCGCGTCCCACCCCGGTGTATAAGGCAGCGAAGGCTTGACGGCATAAGTTCCGGAGCGGACATACGAATCCACCGGATTCACCCCCGCCGCCATGACTCGCACGACTACTTCATCCGCTGCCGGGCGGAGGTCCGGGACATCTTCCAGCTTCATGACTTCAGGACCGCCGAATTGATGAACTCGAATCGCTTTCATGAGCTTTTTCTCCTGAAACCGTTAATCAACCACAAAAATCGTTGCTCCACTCTCAGAGCGCGCCCGGTGCGGCGATTTATTGTTATCCGCCACGTGATAACTCATGCCCGGCGTAAGGGCATACTTGTGACCATCCTGATGTTCTATTGCAAGTGCGCCCGAAACAACAAACACAATATGGCCTTTGTAACACCAGGAGTCCCCAACGTAACCGGCGGTATAATCGACGAGGCGAAGCCGGATTTCACCCCATTGGCGCGTTCGAGCCGTTGCCGTTCCGCTTCCACCAGACTGTATGGAAACCGGAACTTCTGACCAGATCGTCGCCTCTTCCAGCACGTTTTCAAGTTTCATAGGCCCGCCTCTTCGGCGATCAGGCGCGCGAAGCTGGACCAGTCGTCGTTCTGGCGGCCGCGCGCCACTCCGCTCAACATCCGGTCGCGCGCCACGTTGGCCACCGGCATGGGCGCGGCGACAGCGTCCGCCGCCGCTTGCACTAAGCGGATATCCTTCAATCCAAGCGCCATTTTGAATCCGACCGGCTGGTAATTATCCGATGCAATCAGGCTGCCGTAAGTTTTATAAACAGGCGCGTTGAAGAGCGATGAGGTGATCATTTCAAAATATCTTTTCGGGTCCACGCCGTACTTTCGCACCAGGGTCATGGCCTCGCCCAAGCTTTCGATCATCGCCGCGATCAGGAAATTACCGCTGAGCTTAATGACGTTCGCGGCCATCGGCTCATCACCCATAATGAATGTTGCCTGGCCGACGGCGTCAAACAGCGGTTGCAAGCGAGCCAGCGCGTCGGGCGGTCCGGCAGGTACAACGAAGAGTTTCTTGGCTGCGGCTGCCTCTGGACGTCCAAACACGGGGCTTGAGACGTAAACCTGACCCGCTGCTCGATGCGCCTCGGTCAGACGCTTGGCAAGCGCCACGCTGATGGTGCTCATCGAGATGTGCGTTCCACCGCGTCTGAGCGCCGCCAGCACGTTACCTGCGCCGAAGATGACCTCTTCCGTGGCCGCGTCATCCGAAAGCATGGTGACAACAAGGTCTCCCGCCGCAGCTTCGGCGGCTGTCGTGACAACCCGTGCTCCGAGTTTACCCAACTCTTCCGCCTTGCCGCGCGTGCGGTTATAAACAGTGAGCTGGTGACCTGCCTTAAGCGCGTTTTGCGCCATCGGCAGGCCCATTTGCCCAAGGCCAATCCATCCAATTTGCATAACAATCCTCCTGAAAGAGAGCACCTGGCAGCGCAGGGTTTCGCTTTTCAGAAACCCTGCGGGTTATCTCTACAAACTGGCAAATGCCGCACTCCATAGATGACGTTACTTCACTGCATAGAGACGGAAAAGAATCCAATAGACTAGCACTCCGGTGACGGAGACATAGAGCCAGATGGGCAGTGTCCAGCGGGCGATCTTCTTGTGCCGACTGAACCGCGCGCGCAACGCAAAGTAAAGCGTAATTACAACCAGAAAAGGAACCGCCGCCGCGAGTACCGTATGCGTGCCGAGAAGGGCGAAATAAATCGGGCGGCTGATGCCGTGCCCGGGGAAACGCTTAACACCAGCGTGCGCATGATACCAAAGATAACAGCCGAGAAAAATCAACGAACAGCCAAAGGCGGACAACATGAAGCACTTGTGCGCCATGATCCGCTTGCGGCGGATAGACAAATACCCCAGCACGAGAAGCGCCGCGCTCACCGCGTTCAGCGATGCATCAATCGTGGGGAAGTCGGAGAGCGGAAGAGCCAAACTTTTCTGCCTTACTTTGGTTGCCGCGCAGGGTCCCTTTTCTAGCCCTGCGGCTTTCCAGCGGCCTTACCAAAGACCCACAGAGTTAAAGCCGAATGCTGCTGCGCTATGAAAACGGGCAAGCCGCTAGGCCGAGGTTTTATTCACGATCATCAGGAGATAAATTAGGGGCAGATACACAACGGAGGCCAGCACGAGCCTACGCGCAAGAGCATTCGACCTCGAAAAAGCGAGGCGCGCGCCAAAATACAGAAACGCAAGTCCAAGCATAACGGCGCCCACAAGATAGATTCGCCCTGCCTGGCCCATCAGCGCGGGCATGATCGTGACCGGAATCAGCAAAAGCGAAAATCCAATCACTTGTGTGGACATGAACCGGCCCTTCTGGTCCGAGGGCGGCAGCATCAAATAGCCCGCGCGCGTATAATCCTGCCGGTACATCCACGCGATGGCCGAGAAATGCGGGAACTGCCAAAGAAAGAGGATGACGTAAAGAATCCAGGCCTCGAAGGATAAGCTTCCGCGCGCCGCGGCCCAGCCAATCAGCGGCGGCATCGCGCCAGGAATGGCGCCGATCAGCGTGCACATCGGCGTCCGGCGTTTGAGCGGCGTGTAGAGCAGCAGGTAGAGCACAAGCGTGAGAAGCGCGATGAAACACGCGAGGCGGTTGGTCGTTAAATCCAGATAGATGCCGCCAGCAATCGAAAGCGCGAGACCGAAGCCGAGGCCTTCAAGCGGATGAACCCGTCCGGCGGGCAACGGGCGGGCAGCCGTGCGCCGCATCTTGCCGTCGTGCGACCGCTCCATGTATTCGTTTAAGGTGGCCGTGCCGCTTGCCACCAGCAGCGTACCCAGGAGCGTGTTCAGCAGCAAGCCAACGCGAAGCGGGCCACTTGAGGCCAGATAAACGCCCACTAAACTGCTTGCCACGACCAGAAAGTTAACTT
>DASZAA010000204.1:0-2604 GCA_035945615.1 Terriglobia bacterium | reverse complement strand
AGGCCGAGACTGTGGCCCCGGTGGTCATGACATCATCCACCAGAATGACGTTCCGGCCGCGAATGCGCTCAGGCTGCGCCACCGTAAATACTCCACGAACATTTTCCCTGCGCGCGGCTTGGTGAAGGCCGCTTTGAGGCGCGGTAGGTCTCGTTCGGGTTAGTATCCGTGTGGCAAGGTATGGGACGCTGACCACCAGCAGCCTTCTGAGCGCCCGGCGAAGCCCCTGCGCAAGAAGCTCCGCTTGGTTATAGCCGCGTTCATGTTCGCGTGAACGATGGAGCGGGACGGGAATAATCACGGGATCGTGGTTCATGATCTCAAGTGTTACTGCCAGCGGAGCAAGTTTTTTACCAAGCTGATAACCCCATCGCTCCCGGCGCCTGAACTTAAGCTGTAAAATCAAGTCTCTCAAGGGATGAGTATAGAGTCCATAGCTTCGCGCCACATCAAAGCTGTAAACATTGTTGCGGCAGGGTGCACAAAGGTTTTCAGAGGTGGCGATGTTAGAGGCAAAAGGCAAACCACACACAGCGCAAAAAGGTCCATTCCAAGGTTGGATGGCATTTGTGCAGTCCCGGCAAATACCCATTCCTTGGGGCCATCCCACTTCGCGCTCGCAGAGGGGGCAGGAGGTTGGAAAGAGTGCTGACGCGAGCCCGTCACGGATGTTTTGAAGAATGGGGGGCTGAAGTGTTTGAACTCCGCGCGCTTTGATGCGGGGAATCAAGTGTAAAATAGGAATGGCCTTCTTCAGCAAGTGGCCGGTAAAGATGGAACAAACCCAATCATTGAAGCTCAGCGATCACGTTCATACGCCGGCAACCTTAAGTGAGAGGCCAAGGTTAAAGCAGGCCCTGATCTTGCTTGGCCTGGCACTCAATGCAATGGCGCGCCCAGGGGACCGCATCCAGACGCTTCGGTTGCACTTCATCCTGGCACTCGACGCAAGTGCCGTAGGTTCCGTTTTTGATCCGTTCTAGGGCTTCATCTACAAGAGTGAGGATCTGCCGGTTGTCATTACTCTGATGGAAGAGGAATTCCTTTGTGTAAGCGTTGGCCGCTTTGTCCGCGACATCTTGCGTCCCCTCTTCGTCAGCTTCGCGGCCATCCTGATCAGATTTTGAAACCATGCGCAGCAACTCTTCCTGCTTCTCGTGCAAACGCTTGCGGTAGATTTCGGTGTGCTTCTTGTCCATAAGATTCTTGAGCCTTAATTGGAGGTGAAGTTGAAAACTTGTAGTGTACGACCCCTGGATCATAGTGTCAAGCAATCTGCGTGCCGCGGCATTCAGCCGATGGAGAGATGCGCAATCCGCCAAACCGGAAACGCACGCGCAATTGCGAGCCAAGGGCTTGAGGCCCGCAAAGTATGAGCCGCGCCGCGCAATTCGGGAAATACGATGCAATTCTTATAGTTTCTTTTGGCGGTCCGGAGAAAAAGGCGGATGTTATTCCATTTCTCGGGAATACAATCCGGGGAAGAAGCGTCCCACGCGAACGCATCCTGGAAGTGGCTCGACATTATGAACATTTGGGCGGACGGAGCCCCATTAACGGACAGAACCGCGATCTGGTTCACAAACTCGAAGAGGAATTGCAATTAAGAGGCCCGGCTTTGCCGGTTTATTGGGGAAACCGTAACTGGCATCCGATGCTCGCAGACACGCTGCGAGCAATGAAAGCAGACGGAATCCGCCGTGCTTTGGCTTTTGTCACTTCCGCGTACAGTTCCTACTCGGGATGCCGCCAGTACCTCGAAAACATCGAGCAAGCTCGCGCCGAAATTGGCGAGAGGGCGCCTGTGATTGATAAGTTGCGTATTTTCTATAATCATCCGCGCTTTATTCAAGTGTGGCTTGAACGCATCCGCGAGGCGCTGGCGAGGTTCACGCCTGAGGAACAACAGAATGTGCAAATAGTCTATACGGCGCATAGCATCCCTTTGTCGATGGCGAGCGGTTGCGCTTACGCTCAGCAGATCGAGGAAACGTGCCGGCTGATCTCGGAGTGTTTGGGCTTGAATCAAGGGCCGCTGGTCTTTCAGAGCCGCAGCGGCTCACCCACGCAGCCCTGGCTTGGGCCTGACATTCAGGATTATCTGCGCGGGTTTGCGGACCGGGGAAAAAACATTCTTATCGCGCCCGTGGGTTTTATCTCAGACCACATGGAAGTGGTTTACGATCTGGATATCGAATCCCGGCATTTGTGCGAAGAGCTTGGCGTAAAAATGGCGCGCGCTTCAACGCCTGGCGCGCACCCGGAGTTCGTCAGCATGATTCGTGAGCTAATTCTGGAAAGAAACGAAGGAGCCGAAAGACGTGCGCTGGGAAAGTTCGGGCCCTATCATAATGTTTGCGCCAGCGATTGCTGCCTTCCTCAACCTCGGCCATGATCGCCGTGTCAGTTTCCACGCGGCAAAGCCTCCGAATCTGCTAATCCCAATGCAAAATCACTTTGCAAGCGCGGCCTTCGGTCATCACCGCAAAAGCTTTTTCAAAATCATTGAAGTGGAAGCGGTGTGTAATGACCGGGCTGATGTCGAGTCCTGACTGAAGCATCACGGTCATTTTGTACCAAGTCTCATACATCTCACGGCCGTAA
>DASZAA010000203.1:0-15983 GCA_035945615.1 Terriglobia bacterium | reverse complement strand
GAAGAAGAAATTGCCAGAGAGTGAGGCATTGGAGAACGCCAATGAGGTCTGTTTGTAAGCGATACCGCCTACAGCCTCCGCCGCATCGGTTTCAACGTAATCCACCTGATTGGCAGAGATAACGTAAAAGGCGTAATTCGTGGTTCCGGCAGCGTCAGTAAAGCTTGCTGTCCCCCGGCCAACCCTTCAGGGTGGTTTAGCTGGGTCACGAAGTTCCGGACTTAGGAGATCGGGTATAGCATCGCCGGGCCAGTTTCCCCCCGCGGAAATACTACTGGACTGCCGTTGGCAAGTTCATGGTGCCTTTCAGTCTCACCGTGACTATCTGAAACGGATGAACGGGAAACCGAAATCCGTGGGAGGAAACGGGCAACTGCTGTTGATCCTCTTCCATCGCATTACACTGCCACGCCTGTTGGACATCCATTAAGGGGATCTGTACGCTGGCATTGCCAGCCTCGCCTCCAACTTCGAGGAACCGCATGATTGTGCCCTGGCGGTCCTCAGCTTGTTTCCACGTGACCAGCACAACGTTGGGCGATTCCACGTTGACAAAACTGTTCTCGGCGGCGTTCAGCGGTTCGGGCGTATTCACGGCTTTGTCGTTCGGGATGACCTGATCGACCTCGAAAGGAGTCATCGCCGACCATCCCAGCCTGCTCAGGGCCGCGGGCTGGAACCTCCGATCGGTGCTAAGCAGATAGCGAAACGTGAAGTCCCCTCCCTGTCCCGCGCGGTAATTTGTAAACCAATAGTTGTTCATAATGTAGGAGAAAATCGTTCCGTTTCGCTGGCCGAATTTGAGCGGCCAGGTTCCCTGAACGATGTCACCCAAGGTCACGAGCGAAGCGTCGATCGGGACGAGCGCTACGTTAGTGTCGCCCTGCTGCGCCTCCACCCAATGCTGCACCGAAAACCATTCTTTCCCCGCTCCAGGAAGCTGGTCATGCGCCGGGTCCATGTAGCCGTTCTGAAGTTCATACCGGAACTCAGGATGGTCCATGGCAAGCGGGAAGGCAAAGTAGACTCCCTCCTTTGTATAGACCTGCTGCTTGTGAACGTGGTTGATGAATTCAATCTGTTTCTGCTGGCTGAATAGAATGATTTCCGAATCGATGCGCGGAGTGTTCGGCGCCGAGCTCTCAAGGCGCGCCACCACGCCGAACGGAGTTTGGGTAATCGAGATCAGCCGTCCGTCTCCGGCCGGATGGACAGTCAGCGCGGGCACGGGCAAGCCCGGGTCGTTATAGAGCAGTCTGTTGCGTGACGGCTGATCGGCGCCCGTCACGTAAAGGTACTGGTCAAATCGATAAGGACTCGAGGGGTTGACAAGCTCCTTCCGCAACTCCTTATCGAAGATGCTTTTGACGGAGCCGCTCTGCGGATCGAAGGCGACACGATAGTACGCGTTTTCCATGAAGTCGCCGGATTGGGTTTGGACGCTCGTCGGCGGCGAAGCGGCGTGTCGAACCGCGTAGCACTTGTAGCCCACTGAGGGCACGTCCCGAGCGAGGAATCGAATGCGCTGGGCATTACCGCTCGTCGAGAGGATCTCGTATGGAACTGTCTGGTTCGTGGCCAGATCGACAATCTGAAAGCCCTTCGGAAGGTCAACTTCTACCAGCTTGCTTCGGGACCAGTTAAGGGGATTGAAAACCACCAAGGTGCCGCTAGGGTCGTGAATTTTGTCTACCAGGGCAGCAAGACCCCGGTCTACAATATACTTTGCTTCCTGCTTGGCCTGGGCTGCGAAGGTGTCTTTCACCTCCAACTGCCGTACCGTTTCTTCACTTTCGGGGCTCGAGACACTACCGGCCGCACCCCAGGTGTGCTCGTCAAAGAGGACAAGATTCTGCCAGAGTTGCTCGATAAGGCTGCGATCGGGCTTGGTCCCGGGATTCACGAGTGAACTGGCCGTCGAAATCTTCTCCGCAGAAAGAGCCCGCTGCTCGGTTTCGCGATTCATGGCGGCATAGTAGGAATCCGAGGCGATGCCATCCTCCCAGTAGGGCCCGCCATCGCCCCGATAGACGGGGATCGAATCCCCGTCCTCTTTAGCGATCTGTTCGAGAGCCGCGGTAAACCCTGAGTAGCGCAGAGTGGGATAGGCATAGGTTTTGTTCCACTCCTCGACGATGGTTGCTTGCTGGGGATACAAATCTGAGTTTTCCCATTGGGCGCCAAACAGCAGAATTGAGCTTGGCTGGTACTCCGCGCTGGAATAAACCTGCAGGAACCTTGGCAACGTGGCGTAACCTGCCGCGACTTGCGGCGGCAGGCCGAAAAAGGCTCCTACCTGTCCATAACTGTCCGAGTACCACATTAGAACTTTCTTGCCATCGGGTCCTTCCCACCAAAAGGGAGATTTCTCCTGCAGATGGCTTTGGTTCAGGATAGGACCGCGCGTCTGGTCGCAGCCCGCCAGAAAATATTTAATTCCGGCCGCAGCAAGAACGGATGCGTAGGACCAGGTATAGGACGGCACATCCGTAATGTTTGCGTAGTTGAAGGACTCATGATGGCTTGCGTCGAACTCAAAACTGGGATAGAGAGAGCGAATCAGGGTTTCAACGGTTGGAAAGCCGGTCAAGAGATTTGCGTATTGAGCCGGGACGAAAAACTTGCCTGCTTGAATCGCCTGAAAAAGACGGTCGCGGTCTTGCGAGTCCCTTCCCGCGAAAAAGTGTTGCAGCACCCAGTAGCCGTCCGGGCTGAAGCGGAACTGCGGGTTCTCGCGCATCATGTGCAACGCTTCATCCACGACGCGACTGTGAATTTCAGCAACTTTTGACTGGTAGTCGGTATATCCCACGTCCAGATGCTCGTGCGGGACAACGTAAATGGTCCATTTTTTCGCCGGCTCCAAGGTCATCGAAAACCGACGCTCGCGCCTTCCTCGATTCACGACGACCAAGCTCCGAGTCCCCGGAGCGAAGGCTGGCACGGCAAATTCGATTCGCTGCTCGCCGAAGTCGCGGCCGGATGATAGGGGCTGGGTGAACGTTTGCCCGTTCACCGAGAGAGTCAGGCTACCTCTCCCTGGAGCACCGTTCTGGCTTATGAAAACATCCAGGAGCTCCGCCAGTTGTCCGTCCTTTCGCTGATAGAAAATGGTGGGATGTATGTCCACCGAGATGGCGTTGGGATCAAAACGTTGCGAGGAGTCCCGATCCAATTCCAATGCGTCGTAAGTAATTCCGGAGTTGTTGACGTCATCTCGCTGGCTGGGTTTGTCAATTGCGGTGAGCGCGAGGGTGTTTGTCCCCGACCGGAGGTCGGCTCTCGGAAGCTGAATCGTCGCCAAATCGTCCCAATATTTATCGCCGGGAACGTCGCGCCATTGCGGGCGCTGGTAAATCCAGCCCCGGTGGCCGTTGAGGTCTACCAGCAAAATAGAGAGACGGCGCGATTGCGCCAGCATTCCTACTTTGAGCGAATAAAGGCCTCTTGGGGACCCGGTCAAATCGAATTGTATAGTCAACGGATGCGGGCGGGCTCCCGCCTCGCCGTTTGCGGTGCCGGGCTGAAAGGCGTACCAGTCGACGTCGGGTCGGCTTTTTTCGACGACGTAAACCGGAACCGAAGCAGGCATGGCTCCTCGGTGAAATTCAGTGGATGACCCGTCGAATTGACCGATTCCCCACACCTTCTGCGGACTCGATGCACCGGCCGCCAGCGGGCGCAGAGAAGCCATTAATAGCAGAGCGGCGCCCATTACCAAGGGGGACAGGCAGTCTTCGCGGCGAGACTTCGGTTCTCCTGCGCTCACGTTTCCTCCTTTGCGAGAGAAATCCAACTCGTATGGCCTTCTAGGCTAAATGTACTTGCGACCCGCTCTCTTGTTGTCCGGCCCGATGCAAGATACGCCCTCCGCGTCCCTCTCCGCCGTCAGTGCGGGGCGACCGTGTGGGACGCAGCTGCCTGCCCTCGGGGGTTCTCCGAGAGCTTGAACTCCGCCTCCGCGTCGTTTTTCCGGCCAAGCTTCAGCAGGACTTCACCGAGCAGGTAGTGGGCCCGCTGGTCGCCAGGATGGGCTTTGAGGACTTGGCGAAGTGCTTCGTCCGCCTCGCCGTAGCGGCCGTGATGCAAGTCGATTTCAGCCATACTCTCGTTAGCCTCGGGAAGGTTAGGATCTTCCCGCAGGGCCGTCGCGAAATACATTTCCGCTCGGCTCAATTGACCCTGCTTCAGGCTATCCTGGCCCAGAGCCGTATTGGCCGCCGCGTTGTTCGGTGATAGCGTGAGGATTCGTTGGTAAACCTCGACAGCCTCGGCACTTCTGCCAAGCCGCTGACAGACGTTCGCTAAGCCTAAAAGCGACCCCAGATCTCCCGGTTCCGATTTCAGGGACTGCTGGTAAGAGGATATCGCCTCCTGATCGCGATGCTCGGCCGCGGCCAAGTCGCCGAACGCCTGAAGCAAATCAGCATTTCCGGGCGCGTTTCGCAGTGCGTCATTCAGGAGAGCCACAGCCTGCTCATAGCGACTAGCGCGAATCAGCGCCTCGGCAAGGGCAAACACTATATCTACGCGCCGTGGCACGGCTCGGTCTGCTTGAGAGAGCCAGTAGACCGCGCGATCCGGCTCGTCACTCGAAAGAAGCACTCGCCCGAGGCCGAGGCAAGCATCCGGGTTGTTAGGGGATAGGCGAAGCGCCATTTCAAAAGCTGCCTGCGCGCCGGCAAATCGCCGCAGGGCCATCAAGCTTAAGCCGAGGTTCTGATATGAGGCGAAGTCCCGTTGCTCCGGTCGAATCGCGCTGAAGTGATCAATGGCCTTCTCATAGTAGCCGTATTGTGCAAGCAAGAGGCCCAGGGAAAACTCAACCTTGGGATCTCCTTTTCCGATTGCCGAGAGTTTGCCCGCCGCCGCCAACCCGTCTTTTCGATCACCGGTTCCGAAGTACGCTTTGGCCAGCCCGAGCAGCTCTGCCGGTTCATTCGAACCAGGCGCACCCGCGGCCAGAAAGTAACCGAGGGATTGGGCATAGTCCTTTTGCTCTAAGTAGAAACTAGCCAGGCTGATCGCCGCAAGCTTGTTGTTCGGCTCAAGTTTCAGTGCTTGCTTAAACTCGATCACCGCTAATTTGCTTTGCCCTTCGCGGAGGTAGGTACTCGCCATGTTGTTATGAACCGCAGGCCACTGCGGCGCGAGCTCGGCTGCCTTTTGAAAAGCGCGCTGAGCAGCCTCAAGGCGATCCTGTTGGTCATAGCTGATACCGAGAAGGTTGTAAGCCTGAGCGCTTTCGGGGCAGTGAGGCATGTCCGCTCTTAGCAGTTCAAGGGCGGACCCTGCTTGGCCCCGCTCAAGGAGCGCCTGGGCGCGCTCAAGCAGGGCCGTGCAGGTCTCCGTCTGCGGCGCACTGGAAGCCGCGCGAATACCCGGAGAGCCCATCCACCCAAACAGAACTGCGAGCATCGATCCAATCAGGAACACCGGGGAGCGGCTCATGGCTCGACCACGCGCGGTTGGGAAACGGTCGTCATGATCTCCACAAGCCTGCCTTTCCGAAAATGTGCCTCCTCTTCCTGGCTGGCCTGGCTGACCGAAGCAAAGAGTTTGTCCGCCTCGGCCTTTTTGCCTGCGCGCTCGTAAGTCACGGCAAGCTGATAAAGAATAACTCGAGATCCCGGTTCCAAACTCCGCGCGCGCTCAAGATCCGCGACCGCCGCATCGATCTTCTTGTCGACCAGCTCAAGCCGGCCTCTTTGCATATAAGCATAGGCAAAGTCCGGATCGATTTTGAGAGCGGTTTGAACGACCTTAAACGCCTGAGCATAACGTGGCGAGTTCGCCGTGATCCCTTGTCGAAAAAGGGCATCCGCTAGGAAGTAGTTCAGTAAAACATCCCGAAGTCCGCGCGCAATTCCTTTCTCCAAAACCCTTTGCGCCTGCACGTATTCGTCTTCGTCCATCAGACAGATACCCAAAGCGACGTAAACGCCCTCCTTTTCCGGAGCAAGCTTTAAGGCTCTTTCGTAATCGTCCTGCGCCTGCTGGAGTTTCTCTTGCAAGGTGTAAATTACCCCTCGCGTCAGAAACAGCCTGTTGTCATTCGGGATTTCTTGAATACCGGAGGTGAGAACCTGAGTCGCCACAGAATAGTTGAAATGTTGAACACTCAAGGTTGCGATATTCAGGTAATTCTCGTCGTCGTGGGGGAACTCGTATATGCCCTGGCGGAAAGCATCGTAGGCCCGCAGAGTATTTCCCATCCCTTCTTCGGCGGCACCCAGCAGGCTGAACAGTTCCGGCCCTACGATCTTCCGCGACTGAAGTTCGGCAAGCTTCCGGGCGCAGTCAGCGTAGCGGCCTAAGTTGTAATAAGCGAGCGCCAGGCCGTATCCGCGCTGAAAAGGATGAGGAGAGCTCTCCGGAAGGGAATTGAAAACCTCGACAGCCTTCGGGTAATCACCGGCCTCACCCAGCAGCCAACCGAGCTTAAGGCGCTGGTCCGGAGTTAGATTGGGTACAAGGCACAGCAATTCCAGCTTGGCAGCGGCTGCCTTTTGATTGCCTGTCTTGAGGAGCGACTCCGCCCACATCAAAGACAGCGGCGTACTCGTCGCGACCTGATCCGCAGCTCTAGAAAACTCGTTGCTCGCCTCCGGATATCGGCCTCGGTCAAAATCGTATTCGCCCAGAATCGCCGCCACCGGCGGGTCATTCGGGAAAAGCTTTTCGATCGAACGCAGTTCGTTTGCGGCCTCGTCCTTCGAGCCCATCTGCCATTCAATGATGCCGAGTTCCCGGCGCGCCACCCAGAAGCTCGAATCAATTTCCAGCGCCTTCTTGAGACGCACAATTGCATCCTGTGGCCTCCCCATCAGCGCCAGAGTAATACCTTCGCCGGTATAGCCTTGAGGTAGCCGTGGCGCTTCTTTTTCAACCCGCTTGAATTGCGCGAGTGCGCGAGAATATTGTTGCGCCCGAACCAATTGCATGCCGCTTTCGTAAGCGGCATCGGCGTTCCGGTTAGAAGGAGCCGACTGCTGGGCCCATCCCCAGGCCTGCGACAAGGCCAGGCAGCAAAGCAGGACCGACGAGAAAACCCAACCCTTTTTTGAGTGGCGTTGCCGCTCCATGCACGATCTCGCAGCCGCGGTCAGAGAGATCTCAATTTGGCGCACCTGCAAAGGCATCGACCATGATCAGGCATAGAAGGCCACCTCGACGCGCCATGACTCCGGCAGGAAAAAAGGGCGCTTGCGGGACGCCCTCGAGAACACTATGCAAGCACCGGGGCAGCACTCAAAGGGGTGGCTCAAGCCTCGCGCTGGTGTACCGCCATCAGAAAATGAACTTCAAGGAAAACTGAATCTCACGCGCCGGACCAGCGGCAAGAATCTGCATAAAAGTCGGGGAGTTCAGGTTTGTGGAAGATGACCCCGATAGGTTCGCATAACCCGGACTGGCATTGCCGCCTGGATTGGCGAAGTTCACCCTGTTTAGAATATTGAACGCTTCGGTTCTGAATTCCAAGGATTTCGATTCCGTAAACTTGAAATCCTTCGTCAATGTGAAGTCGAGATCAGCGTGGGCCGGCCCTCTTAAATTATCCTTGCCTGCGCCGCCATAGGTGAAAGGTGGCGGAGTCGCAAAGGCTGTCTGGTCAAACCAATGGAACCGGTTCTGCTCGAATCCCGCAGGTAACGGATTACCGATGATGTTTGCCTGCTGATAACCGGCGCCGGTGTTGGCGTTATCAAAGCCTACCGCGGCGGTGAACGGCGAGCCACTCTGGACGGACAGTATCCCGCCGAGATCCCAGCCGCCAAGCGCCGCGTCGGTCGTCCTGCGCCAGGAGCCGCCGTAATGTTTCCCCCGGCCGAAGGGTAGCTGGTATACGGAGCTGAAGCTTATGAGATGCGTGAAGTCATAGTCACAGTTTCCGTAGTTCGAAGCATAGATGTCGTATGGGTTCTGAACCGATTCGGAGTACGGACCGCTGTTAACGTCGAGGCAATGCGAATATGTGTAAGAACCCAGGAATGTGAGGCCTTGCGAAAAGCGTCTTTCCACCTTGACCTCAAGCGCGTTGTAATTGGAATAGCCGATATTATCGTCGTAACCAAATGAGCCAAATTGAGGATAGGGGGTGCGGCTTGTCCCTACAAAAAGACCCGGGCCCATCTGGTTAGGGAGAACTGTGTTGTCCGTGTAGTCTAGCTGGAGATGATAAGTCTTTGCTCCTACATAGGTCACGTCCACTGTCGTCGAAGGCAAAACTTCTGTTTGAACGCCGAAGTTCCACTCGAGCGCCGTCGGAATCTGGTTCTGGTTGTCTGCCCCAGTGAATATGAACGGCTGCGAGGCCTGGGTCGGCGAGGGGAAAAAAGTGGCAGCACTGGGCGGACTGCTAAAGAAAGTATTGGGAACCCCCCGGTTCAGATCGATGATGTTCGGGTCGACTCCCCACGGCCAAGGTATACGGAGGTCCTGAGTCTCTTGAATCAGGTTATTGCTGTGATCGTCAAACATTGCGAACCCGCCCCTCAAGACCGACTTCGGTGTCAAGCTATACGCCACTCCGAAACGGGGCTGAAATCCGCGATATTGCGGGTCAAAATAGGTCTTCCGAACACCTGCGAACGGGAATAAGGTGCCAAACGGCTGGGAAATGAGGAAACATGCGCAGTTATTGCTAAATCCGGATGTTTGGTTATTCGCGTAGTTTAACGGCGGAACAAAGTCATAACGCAATCCGAGCTCGAGGTTCAGCTTCCTTGACGCTTGCCATTTATCCTGCACGTAATAGCCCTGCCAAAGACCGGTGGTATTCGCCGCCGTCTGGCCGAGAAATCCCGAAAGCCCGGAGGGCAGGTTGAGGAGCATGCTTGCCAGACCATCGCCGGTTTGGGCCTGATTGTTCCCGGGGCCTATGATGGAGCTAGTGGGGAATTGGTCGAATGATTGAGTCATTCCCCAACCGTCATCAAAGCTGTGAATGTGATAGTACATGAGCCCAGCGGTTAACGTGTGGGAGCCGCTGATTTTCTGAACATCGACGTTGATAATGTGCGACCGGATGGGTCCGAGTGGAATCGAAAATTGACCCGTGCCGCCGAGGCGTGGGGCCAGGCCGATCTGAGGAACCAGGGGAACGCCATTCTTGACCGGCTCAAAGCCGATTTGGTTGGTGGCCTCTGACAGGGCCAACCCGGCGGGCGTGTTTCCACTAAAGTAATGGGTGTACTGATAGGTGTAGTGCAGCGTCAGGAGAAATGTCGGGCTGAACAGATGCGTATAACCCGTCGATATCTCCTTGGCGTTATTCAATTGCGTCGATGTACCCAATAGCAGCGTGTTCGGCTGAATTTCATTGGGATTCGTTAAATAGAAACCGCCAAAAAGCGTATCGTTATTACTGAACGTGTGATCGAGTTTCACGCCGAACTGATCGTCGGATATAACCTGGCTTGTAGAGACCGCCAGATTGGGAAAATTGTTGCCGCCCGGACCGAAGTTTGGCACCGGATAGAAAGCATGCAGATAAGTCAAGGCCTGCTGGTTGAGCATGCTTTGGGGGATCATGTTCCCCGCAAACGGATCGCGCACCTGCCCTGTGCTCTGCGCCACTAACCCGGTAACCGGGTCGACTTGACCGGCAGTAATCTGCCTTGTGCTATATGGATTAAAGATTTCGCCTTTAAAGATCGTCCTGCCCAATGGATCCGTACCCACAGCGGTACTTGTCAACAGGTCTGAAAAATCACCCTTCAACTCTTGTTGCGTTGGAACACTATTGAAGGAGGTGAATCCTTGGCTTGAGCGGAATCCTTCGTAGTAACCGAAGAAATAGGTCTTCGCCCTGCGGCCATCATAAAGCCCTTTGGGTGTTGGGAGAAGTACAGGACCTCCCAGCGTAAAACCGAACTGGTTTTGTCGAAACGGGGGTTTGGTGCTGGGCACGACGACATTGTCAAAAAAATTGGCAGCGTCCAGCTTGTCGTTCCGGAGGAACTCCCAGGCATCACCGTGGAGCTGGCCGCTGCCCGTCTTGGTGGCCACATTAACATTTGCTCCAGGGCTCATGCCTACAGCGGCATCAGTGATGTGAGACTGTACCTTAAACTCCTGGATTGCATCGGGTGGCGGGCTAATTGCCCAGTTGTCTAGATAGATGTTATTATTCAGGCCGCCGTCGAGGGTGTAGTTGTTTTGCCGTCCCCGTTGGCCATTCACATTCGGACTTATCCCTCCGCCGCCTATGGGGATAATGAACGATCCTTGCTGGCCGCCCTCGTGAGGAGCTGCTCCAGGCGTGAGCAAAATCATCTGGGTAAACTGGCGGCCGTTCAAAGGAAGATCCACAACTTGTTGGGAGACTATGACCTGGCCGATGGTCGCCCCTGTCGTCTCAAGCGCCGCCGGAGCAGCATTTACCTGGACCTGCTGCGTGACCAGACCGACTTGAAGGGTATAGTTGGCCGCCAAGTCCTGGTTGACTAGCAGCTCGACATCCGGCTGACGAACCGTGGCAAAGCCAGATTTCGTTGCGGTCACAAGATAATGCCCTGGAGGCAACTGCGTGATCGCGTAAAAGCCAGCGGCATCCGTAGAGGCCCGGCGGACCAAGCCTGTCGCCAGATTCTTCACTTCTACGATCGCGCCCGGGATCACAGCTCCCGAGGTGTCGGTAACCGTGCCATGAAAAGCGCCGTTCACTGTCTGCGCTACCGCTGTGCCTGCGAAGCCTCCCGGCAGAAGCAAAAGCGCGGACGCCCAAACGAGGATTCCTAGCGATTTCTTTCCCATTGGCTTCCTCCTGTATCAGAGTTTGAGTTTCAGCCGCCGAGTTCGCCTGCTCCTAGCTGCCCCCACGCCCGTGTCGAAGTTGTTTTGAGGTTCCAAACCTTTTGGACTGCCTCGGTCCGAACTCAACACGCAGTCTTCAATCTGCCGCCCAAAATCTTCCGTCATCTGCCGCACGAAAATGCGGCACGTCTCCGCGTCCTTTGTCTTGAGCTTATCCAAGATATCCCAGTGCTGCCGGACGATCGCCGGCAGATTCAGCCGCGTGTGATGGAACGAGCGAATCAGTACATAAGCAAATTGCGGGGTAGCCACCGCGCGCAACGCCCTTTCCACAAACCTATTTCCTGACATCCTCCAGATAATCTCGTGGAATTTGAGGTCCGCCCTCGAAAACTCATAGAAATCCTCGCGCCTTACTCCGCCATCCATCTCCTCCAGGGCCTGCTTGAGCTGACCCACGTCTTCTTCATTTGGACGACCGGACTCTCGGCCCAGTTTGACCGCAAAACCTTCGAGTTCGATCCGGAGCTGATAAACCTGCCTCACGTCATCGAGGCTTAGATCGGTCACCAGGGTTCCCTTGTTGGCCTGCCGGATGACGAACCCTTGAAACTCAAGCTCGTGCAGCGCCTCTCGCACCACGTTTTGCGCGACCTGCATCTGCTTGCTGACTCTGCTTTCGACCAGCCTCGATCCCGGAGATAGCTTTCCGCTCAGGATTGCATCCCGGATCGCTTTTAGGACGAGATCCTTGAGGCTGACGGGCGCGATCGCGCTAAAACCCGCGTCTCGTTCGATCATCGATAATCTGTTATCATTATTAGGTGTGCGCAGCTAGATTATGAGTAATTAACTCGCATGTCAAGTCAAAAAGTGAGATAAAAGTTGGAATAACAGCTTCCGCTCAAAGAACGTTGGCGCGCGAAAAACACCCCTGGCTAGCCAAGCTGCCCCAAGCGAGTGCCCCGAGGCCACGTAATAGCTATCATCCAAGTCTGGGGTGCGTATAGGAGGAATACAACGATGAAGCTTGGTCTTGGTCTTTATCGCCACATGCTGACGGCCGACAACTTCCGTTTTGCCAAACAGGCGGGAGCGACGCATATTGTGGCGCACTGGGTGGATTACTTTCATCAGGGTCCGCGGCTTCCGGCAACCGATGGTCAGCGGTGCTGGGGTATTTCCGACAATCGGAACCGTATGTGGACATACGAAGAGCTGGCGGCGCTGAAGACCGCCGTCAACAAAGAGGGCCTGCAACTGGCGGCGATTGAAAATCTTGACCCTTCCCACTGGTATGACATCCTGTTGGACGGACCTCGCAAAACTGAGCAACTGGAAAATGTCAAAGCCATTATTCGGAACCTTGGAAGAGCCGGAATTCCGGTGCTAGGCTACAACTTCAGCATCGCCGGCGTATGGGGACACGTAGTGGGAAGTTTTGCGCGCGGCAACGCCGAAACCGTGGCGTTCCTGGGCAAGGAGGGACCAGTAGAGACGCCTATCCCTAACGGCCAGATCTGGAACATGATCTATGATCAAGAAGCATCACCTGGAACCATCGAATCTGTCGCCTCAGAGCAGCTATGGCAGCGTTTCGCGGAATTTCTTGAAGCGATCATCCCAGTTGCGGAGGAGGCTGGCGTGCGGCTGGCGGCACATCCGGATGATCCACCTATGCCCACCCTGCGCGGGGCTGCGCGGCTCATCCATCAGCCCCATCTTTTCCAGCGGGCGCTGGATATCGTACCGAGCTATTACAACGCAATCGAGTTCTGCCAGGGGACCACGGCGGAGATGAGTGAAGGAGATATTTACGAAACCATCGATCGCTACAGTCGCCAAAACGCCATCGCCTACGTACATCTCCGGAACGTACGGGGAAAGGTGCCTCGCTATTACGAAGTATTCATCGACGAAGGAGACGTCGATATGGTGAAGGCGCTGCGCATATATCACCGCAACGGTTTTGAGGGCGTCGTTATCCCGGACCATACCCCACAGATGACTTGTGCGGCTTCTTGGCATGCAGGCATGGCCTTCGCTCTGGGCTATATTCGGGGCATCATGCAGGCCATTGAAAGGGAGTAGGCGCTTATCGTTCGTCTTCGGCGGTTGGCGCTCCGGTGTCGGGGCGGGCCAAAATCACGAAGAAAGGCTTCAACAACTAGTGTTGCGTGCGGCCATTCTATGGCTGGGCACCGCCCGGCTCTTTCCCCGAGATACATTCGCATTAGACACCTTGATTCTTTATTTTCAATCGACGCAGATATACCGAAGCTTGGTCAGCAGTCGGCATATAGGCGCGGCCGGCGAGCCGATTGTTGGCGAATGCCCTACTGTTTAACTACCGGCGTAATGCCGCTCTGAGTCACCGATCGGCTCACGCCCGATTCGGAAGTTGAACCGACGCGGTCAAGTTGCCGAGAAATGGGCTACCCGTGCATTCGGCTTGTCGCACTCGCGCTCCGGGCACCAGAGTGGTGTCTCGACAATTGCCCCAGGTTGATTCTGTCCAGGTTGCCGACGATTTGACGGAAAGTGTGTCGGCCCGGGCGGGCCGCCGGCGTAATCAGCCGCATGTTGCTGCCCATCGTACTCGACTGGCCTGCTGCAACCCGTGACGAACGCATCGAGAGCATAATATCGACGGGCCGATGCATCCAAATCCTGAAGGGAGATCTGTGACTGTCATCGACTGACTGCTCGATTCGGACCCGTCGATCCGCTGGCAAGTAATGCGGGACCTGGCGTTCACAAAAAAGGTTAAGGTTTCATCATACCGTCGCGTTCACGCGAACCCTAAGTTCTCATACCACTTGACGTTGGCGGTTGATGAACCAACCGCAACAATGTCTGGACGGCCGTCTCCGTTGACATCTGCAATCACCACGCAGGAAGCCGCCATGTCCGTGTCAAGTGTTTCTCGTTCCCACCTAGTCCCACGTTCATCGGTGCTGTGGTAAATAAACAGCGAAGTTCCTGGCCCCCGGTATCCAGCAACAATTTCGTCATTGCCGTCGCCGTCCAGGTCGGCGCAGACAAGGGCGTGCCCGTTGTTGAAGCTCGTATCAATTACGTGCCGCTCGGAAAATCCGCGCGTCCTCCGCGTATAAACCACCACCTTGTTTCCATGCCAGGGCTCAATCGTGGCGAGAAATCTATGCCCCTGAACTTTCCCCACACCAATTTCGCTTGCGCCGTGGTAGCGGTCGGAGCTCTGATCGCATGGGCTGAGGAGAGTTTTGGTCCACTGAAGGCCTGCTCCCCGCCCTTTCGATTCGAACAGGTTCACTCCCTGAGTGCTTGCGGTGAGGATTTCGTCGCGGCCGTCGCCGTTCCAGTCCATGACCAGAACCCCGTGAACGATGTTCAGCGACTCATCGATCAGATGCGGAATCCAGTTGTTCGATTGCTGCCCGGCGCTCGCAGTATGGCCCGTCAGAAGTGTCTCCGGCATCTGAAACCACATGATCGGTGCCGGAACGGAGTAATCGGGCGGCCTGGATCCAGCACCCACAATGGGCACATCCACCAGTTCCACTCGGCCGTCCCCATCAAGGTCGGCCCAGCGCAATCGATGCGATGCCGGAATTCGGCCGATCCGCGTCAGAGACCATTCAGCATCGAGCGAAGCGCTCGGCTGCGCCCACCAAATGTCTCCGCCCTGCTCAGGATGATCGAGATGGAAGCCACTCGCAAGCGCCATCCCTTGCACGGGATACCCCCGGCGAAACAACGGAGCCAAGCTGATGTTGTCCTCTGTGGAAGTCGTCACGGACCGGGTATGCCACATGGGATTCTGGTACCAGTCGACAATGTTCTTCTGCGAACTGAGGGCCAGAACGTCGAGGCGGCCGCCGCCATTCACGTCAGCCACGGCAACCTGGTAGCCTTCGGGAATCCTTGCCACCGTGTGGCTCTGCCAGCGAGGCCGGCTTTTCGCGTTCCAGCCGGAGCGGGTAATCGAGAAACTGGCAAGCGCACTGCCCGCGCCTACCGTAGACTTCAGGAAAGTCCGCCGCGAAGCCTTACCTCCCTCGCGCCAATGGACGGAAGTTTGATCCTGCGTATGCCTAGCCATGAGGTTCGGTCCTACCAGGAAGTTGAAAAATGAGTGGTAGAAGTCTAGGCGCAATGATGGAAGTGCTCCACAAACTCATGGATGGCCTTTCGCACTGAGCCTTCTCCGAACAGAATTCGAGTCGCGATCTTTGTTGCGGCACGAATTGCGCGGCAACGAAGCTAGGCGCCGTGTGTAGCTCGCAGATTGCGCCGCTACCGGTTTGACGGAAGAACTCACGCGGCCGGTTCTCGTAGGTAGGCTGACATTTCGCGATGCTCAGCTCGGATGTCAATGGCTGCGAACAGGGCGAATCACTCATTGAGCAAGCGCAGAGTTGTTTTTTAACTTTGCGCTTGTTTGCCAAGCGCCGGTGCTCCCAGAGGAGGCGAGTTACTTCGCAATCTGCGCCAGTGCGGCTTTGCTCACTTTGGCTATGACATTCACCTACGGGTCAACGACTTCAGCAACCTCATAGTGAACTGCGGTTCCAATCACGATGGCGGCCTCACGCGCGGATTAGGGGTTATCGGGATCCCGCACGATACGAAGGATTGCGATCAGGCCACTTTGGGTAATTACAACGCACCCGGCTCTGTCCTGATACAATCCCCAGCATCCAGCGAAGGATGTGGAACATAGTCAGGGCTCTGCCACGGGATACTTATTGGACCACCACCAAGCCGTGGGGCGGCAAGCGTAGCGTTTCATGGTTGCCGCCCAGCGCCGCCCCGGGGCTTGAGAAAATTTGATTGAGACCCGTGGCTGGCGCACCGCGCCTTGTGAGGTGGCAATCCACCGGAAGCTCAGTGAAGTTCATCACCGCCACCCGTCCGCCCATCGGGAATACAGCCACACGCGGAGGGGCATCCAGAGAGGTTGGCACAAAATTCTCAACAGTGTGTCGCAGGGAGAGCAACGCGCTGCGCAAGGCGGGATCAGGCTGCTCAATGCGGTCCTCGGAGTCTACGTAAGTAAGTTTTGGTAGAGCATCCGATATGATTACAATCCTGCCCCGACTTTCATCAGTCGTTTTGAAGTATTCGCCGCTCCCCAGTTCCATCGCCGCGGAGCCCGGAAGGCGCGGATCTTGATTCAGACGATGGGCCAAATCCTCCGTGACGAGCGCCGTGCCTCCGCGTTCGAGAAATCGTATTAACTC
>DASZAA010000202.1:0-13934 GCA_035945615.1 Terriglobia bacterium | reverse complement strand
CAGGCCCACCTCCGGATGCTCGAGGAAGAGTGACTGAAAGTCCTTCTTGCGGATGAGAAGCAGAGTGGATTCAGAAATGGCCGCCGCAGACGCCGGATAATCACCGCCGTCGAAAACCGGCAACTCGGCGATAGACCGGCCGGCCCCTTCATGGTGAGAATTTGTTCACGACCGCTGGGTGAGCTTTTGAAAATCTTGACGTGTCCAGCCTGGATCACATAAAGGCCCTCGCACGGGTCACCCTCGACGAAGATCGTCTGGCCGGGCTGATAATTCAGCGCCACCGCGCGATCGAGAAGAAAGTTCAGCTCTGCCTCTGACAGGTCTGCAAAAAGAGGAATCTCCTTTAGCGAAGTGTGCCCGGCCGAAACCATAGTTATATATTTTAGAAAAGCATGAGGATCACTTTCTTTTCTCCCCCAAGCACCCTAACTGATCTCTTCGCTGTTCCTCCGTCGATGGTTTCTAAGCAATTCCAATCTAACAGATTGGAACCGAACAGTACTCCTCAATTTACGAATTCAGGATAAACGAATTGCCGGCCAAACCGGCCGGCCGATTTCCTGCGCCCGGCGCCGGCTACACGGCAGGTGAATGGTCGATTTTCAAGTGCGGCACGCTGTGTGACGGGCGTCCCACTCTACAACTCGTCCGCAAGAAAGCAAGTTGGCGAAATCGGACGATTTCGAGCAAGTTCTTGGGAATGAATGGCTGGGAGGCAGGGATTCGAACCCCGATACGCAGATCCAGAGTCTAAAATCGCCTGCTGATTCCAAAGGAAATCAACGACTTAGCTCGGCAATGCGCGGCGGAGTCCGGCAAAATCCGCAAGACAGCCGCAAGAAGAAGAATGCCTGAGAGCATGCGGACGAAAGCACTTGCCAACCGTCGAAGCCTTCCACTTCATGACGCCCTCACTGCCCTGCAGTTCCTCGCTTCACCTCACAAAAACCATGCCCCACATCTGGTTTGATACGCGTCGCAATTCCCGGTTTTTTGAACTGACGACCGCGACAAATCTGACGAAAGAAAGATGCTGTGCTGCTTGGCTGCCCTTCCTGCCTTCAGGCATCCGGCGAAATGCGTTTAATTCGGGTTGGACCCCGCTTTGACATTAGCAATTACGACACTCGCCGTCTCCCCGAGATCCCGCTTCTCAACCGGCCACAACATTCCGTGTTCAAATCTCAATCGGACCGTTTCACGCAAACTGCCGTAGAGCCAAATAAGACTCTGGGTGCCTCCAGCATAAGCCAGGGAACCTGACAAGCCGTGAGCCGAACTTCGCAAGTGTTGCTCCAGAGGCTACGGGAGAACGGTTAAGTCATTGATTGTGCGGTACGGTTGGCATCGTAAATCACTGAAAATAAAGCTCAGAACGCTTAAGTTGCACCGATCTTGTACCTGCATCCAGATGCCTCGGGGCCAGATTTGCGGCGCGTTGTAATTAGCGCCACCTCGGCCGAGGCCGGAGTACCTGCCGAAGGTCAAATGGAGAAACCACCCTTGCCGATAGTTTCCCTTGCGGAAAGTCCTTTGGATTAAGGGTCACAAGGAAATCGGCCCTGCCCTCCTGAGCACAGGCACAAAAAGCATTGTCTCCCGGGTCCGGTGAAATCTCGAAGACGCTCTCCACAGCTACCTCTTCGGCCTCTTCGCTGAGCAGATTTATCAGATGACCTGCTACGGACGGCCGGACTTTAAGCCGTCTTGCAACCTCTTTATACTCGTCCAGGATCTCAGCCGTTACCAGCCAGGCGAATCCCTCCTTCGCAACCCATTCATAGAGCAAATCGCCACTGTCGTTCTTGCCCGCTACGAAAGACGGCTTGAGGGCTGCGATACCCGAAATCACCACCAAGGTGTCTACCACGACTCTACGCCCGCGCCGCTTGCGGCTCTGCTTCAACGATGACCTCCGGGGTTCGCTTCTTTTGATTTCGGTGCTCGCGGATCGCCTTGCGAATTTCCTCTTCGGATACCTCTCCCATGTCCTGAGCCGCCTCTGTCAGACTAGCGAGAAATTCCTTTTTCCAGCCGCGCCGCTTTCTCCCCCGAGGTAAATCTTTGTACAGTTCCACCAGTTGAAGCCTTTCTTTCAGTCGTTGGGCCAAGTCTCGAAACGGAACCTTAACTTCGACCGCAATTGATCCCGGCGAAGGTCGCGATCTGAACACAATCACGTCCGGACTCTCTGCTGGCAGAGAAGGAAAACGAGCCACGAAGGCACCAGTAAACTCGGAGAGCAGTTCGGTGTTTGTGCCAAGCGCTGTCTTCAGGAAGAGTGCGACTTTCGCGGCGCAGAGGACGTTAGTATCAAAGACAAACAGCCCCGCATGCCGTCTCGGTTTAACAACGCCAAACTGAACAAGGTTCTGCAATTCCTTTGGCGTGGTTTCCAGCACAGCGCTCGCCTGTTTCAATTTCAGTGGGGCCGCATCCGTCTGCAACATGACTTGCCTCCTTGTATTGCTGTCTAAATATTAGGCGATAATCTGGAAGTTGTCAATTCTCACCTACACAAGCCTTGCCCGTCGCAGAAGTTGACGCTCTTTACGCTTGCACCCCACAGGAGCCACCTTAGTTAGCTGTGTTCCCTGCCCACCCGTACTACGGCCTTTCTGCACGCCACGATACTCTCCGCAATGGCGTTGCGTCCCCAGGGTGGTACTGCTGGATAGAAGCCTGGTTGGTGTATCAGCGCCTCGTCATATTGCTGTTTGCTCACAGGTCTTCCATCCACAAAACGGCAGCATCCGAAAATGCAGGTTTGCTAACCCGTTTCGTCCCTCCTCAGCAAGTGCAACGCAATCAACCGAATCCATTGCCAGCCAAGAACTTGCATCCTGCTTTCGACCGCACCTGATTTCACTCATTTTCAGCCGATTTGACCCGAATATAGTTACAAACCGGTAGCAAAACGCTCCGTCCCCACCCAAAGGCCGAATTTGTTACCGATTCACGGGGGAAGTCGGCCCAGGAAGCGCGGGCGGTGCCAATGCCAATTCCCCCTGGCCGGTCCCATTTTTAGCTGTTACCCCTTCACGAAAGCCGGCCCGTCGCCGTTGAACATGAACCGGATGAGCAAAACCGCAGAAACTCGTGCGTAACATCTCCGATCCGAGTCAAGAACTGCCCGCGCTCTGCGGGGGACGATCGGTACGCCAGAGGTACACAATGAGAGGCAGACCGCTTGGTTTGCGGAAAGGACGATTTCAGGTTTTTCTTTGGCGGCAAATTCTCAAGATGCTATGGTCGTTTGCGCAGAAGGTCTACTAGCCAGGACTTCCGTGGGATTATTCCCTTCGGCGAAGTCGTAATGCTCTCGTTCATACACCTTTCTTGTTCACCCGCACGGCCTCGAGGACAAGTGCCTTTAATGCCGATTCGTTTATTGCATCATCTTCGTGAAAATCGATAGCGCGAATGCCTTTGCTGTCCAGACGCGCGTTGAAAAGTTTCTTGGGATCCTTTAGTAGAGTGCCTTTGACGAAGTTTAACCGCACGGCATTCTTGAGTGTATCCGCCATGCAGAGTATCCCGTCATGAGACCAGACCGGAACACCTTCCGGCTTGGAGGGCTTTTTCCACTTCACCTCTTCGACAACGGCGGGATCTGCCTTGTTGATCACGGAACGTAGATGGGATAACAATTCGGAAGTATGTACTTTACGCAAGGCTGGAGGTACAATGACTGCCTCTAGGCTGCTGTTACAAAGACTTCCCAAGCCCAAACCTTGGGGGCCTGAGAAGGGCAAAGCCATGAGTATAGGTATCGGCTTCAGGTTCGACTGCGGCTGGTTGCTTTGTGCTGACACCAAGATCACCGCAGCCGTCAAGACAAATGAGACAAAGACGTTTGTATGCGGATACTCAGACCCAGCCTTCGACTGCGTGACGGCTTTCACAGTAGCAGCAAGTGATTTCGGTCTCGCTAAATCGGCAATCCGAGATTGCGAGGAAGCAGTCAGGAAAACAAACTTCTTGACTGCATCTATTCGCTCTGTCCGACACGCTATTGAGTCAGAACTTGTGCGATTTTACAAGAGCCATGTTTACCCTATCCCAAACTTCGCTGATCCGTTTGAGTTCCTGCTCACCATATGGTTGCACGGTGAGTCACAACTGTACATATCAAGCGGAACTACCTTTCAGCCCGTAGATAAGTATGAATGCATTGGCAGTGGAAGCTACTTAGCGAAATACCTAATAAAGGGCTGCCACTTAAGGTATCACGAAGACCAGGGTTCGCTCCGCGTAGAAAGAAAACCTACACTTGATGAGGTCAGTCTAGTTGGGGGGTACGTACTGAACCAACTCGCGGAGCACGATGAATATGTAGGCGGGGAACCTGAGATGACCGTCATAAAGGACACCGGAGAGGTTGACTCGGCTTCTAGTCCCTCCTATCCTAGCGATACGCTGCCCTCGAAAGCGCAGAAACTGCTCTGGGAAATGCTCGAAAAGCTGATTCTTGTCGAGAATAGGAATAAAGATGAGTGCGTTTGGATAGTGGATGAATTTTGTCATGCCATCGTGAGCCTTAACGAAGAGGACAGGAAATTGTTCGATTTCATACAGTCGCAACTGAGAAAAGACAAAGGCGCGTAAAAACGTTTATTTTTTACTTGACACAAGGCTTGCGGCAAGTATATAATTAAAGCATGAAAAACACTGATGAACGGCACAACCTAACGAAGTCGGAAGTAGTCGAAAACATTCCGCTGGCGTGCTCCGATGAGCTGGCGGCGGTAGAACTTTTCGAGCAACTGCGCTGGGGAAACAACCCGGCCTGCGTTCACTGCGGCAGTGTGAGCGTGTACAAGATGATGGACGCCAAGACGGGCGAGCGCAACAATCGGTTTCTGTGGCGCTGCCATGATTGCAAGAAACAGTACACGGTCCGCATTGGCACGGTCTATGAAGAGAGCCGCCTTGATCTTCGCCATTGGGCTTACGCTTTCTGGCGGGCGTCCACTTCAAAGAAAGGCGTCGCGGCTCTTGAGATCATGCGCCACTGCCAGATTAGCTATAAATCCGCTCTCTTCCTGATGAACCGCATCCGGTTCGCAATGGCCCCTGAGAACCCAGAAGCCGATAAACTAACCGGAACCGTGGAATGCGATGAAACCTATGTCGGTGGAAAGCCGAGAATTCGCGGTAGCAGCCAGCCGGGGCGAGGAACCAAGAAAACTGCGGTGTTCGCAGCCGTCGAACGGCACGGACGGATTCGGCGCAGGGTGTTAGTGGATGTGGGCGGAAAGACTCTAAAAGGAGCTATCCGCGAAATGGTAGATAAGCAAGCTCGCATTGTGACTGATGATTTTGCTCCGTACTATGGGATCGGCGCTGAGTATAAAGGCGGCCATCAAGTGATCGCGCACAGCACGCGGAAATACGTGCGCGGCGACATCTATACGAACACGGCAGAGAGTTCTTTCGCCATTCTCAAGCGCGGGATCATGGGTATCTACCATAATGTGAGCAAAGAATACCTCCATCGTTATCTCTGGCAGTTTGATTTTATGTGGAACTTTCGCAAGATGAACGATGGCGAGCGCACGATTTCTGCTATCCAATCGGCGGAAGGGAAGCGGCTTATGTATCGTGCGCCAGCCGCGTGAATTAGATCGTGAAAAAATCTAAACCTGAAAAACCGAGGGCAAAGCCAGGCCCAAAGGCTGAGCACTTAAAGATCAAGGACAACTGGCAGAAGGCCATCAAGCGGTCGCTGGCTAAGCATAAGCCGCCCGAAGGCTGGCCGAAGTAGGACGGCCTTTGGATAGGACGCCTAACCCACGACATCGGTTGCGTAAAGTACATACTTCCGTAACAATTTGCCTCGCCAATCACCTGACTTCTTGATGATGACATCTATCTCCTGAGAGGCCGTTTTGTTTTTGGCTGATGAGCTCATGATTGCTTGATATGGATCAATGTGTCTTATTTTCTAGCTCGTCTACTGAGTACAAGCTTCTGCGAAGGGCTTAATGCCTTATCTTTCCGGTGAACGCAGCCGTACCAACAGCAAGGGCGGCGCATTCCTTCCTTAAGTTCGGAGACGACCCTGCCGACATGCTCCTTCCTCTTCTCTGGAGTTTTAACGGAGATAGTCCAGCAAATCCATTCGTTGCGGGAAAGCGGCGTAAGGCTTTCCCACACTGCGAGCGCTTTTGAGTCAGAAGTCAAAGCTTCCCGTAAAGCCGTTGGAACTTTGTGCACTACACCTCCTGAAATATCTTTTTTGGTCATATTTGCGCCTAAAACCGGCTGGCGAGCCCTCGCAGAGGGCGAGCCAAATCTTTCTCTTTCCAACTGGCGGAGAGGGCGGGATTCGAACTCACACACCCCCAGGCAAATCCGTAACTTAAAGATTCCAAATTACCACGGATGCCAGGAATGCCATACTCGCCGTCGCGCATTGCCCACCATTACCCACCGCGCAGCCCCCTCCGTCCTTCGCTTGGCAGAGGACATGCAACCACTATGCTGATACGTCCTCGTCCCAAAGCAAGAAAGAATTTATGGAGGGAACGAATTCAGTTCACGAAGCCCAGCTCGCGGACCGAAACCGTGTTGCACAGCACACCGACCCCTTTTGGTCGCCTACCGCGATGCGAGGGTTACCACCAGTTAGTCTCCCTAATTGGTAAGCATAAGACTTCGCTTCACATGCTAGAATGTGAGGATGTGCTCACGTTTGGCTAGCGCGCCGCGGCGGATACCTCGACAAGAGCGAGGGCAGCGCCGCGTCGCGGAGCTGCTGCGCGCCGCCTCTTCCGTGATCGCGGAGGTCGGATATGAGCCCGCGACGATGTGCACGATCGCGGGCCGCGCCAACTCGTCCATCGGGTCGCTATATCAATTCTTCCCCAATAAAGAATCGGTGGCGGAGGCATTGCGGGCCCAATATGTCAGAGAGATTGAAAAAATCTGGGCGGCGCTGGCCGCGAAGGCCGGCGCCCTGAGTGTTGAAGAGCTTGTCTCGACCCTGATTCGCTCGCAAATTGAATTTGCGGATCATCACCCTGCCTTTCTAGCTCTCTTCGAGGCGCCGCCGACGGCGAACACAGCCCGGCGGCGCACGATTATTCGCGGCCGGATTGCGCGTGTTATCCTGGCGCGCAATCCGGGGATGCCGCGGAGCCAGGCCTTGCGTCTGGCGGAGGTGGTGCGCGAGATCGTCCGAGGGCTTCTGACGCTGTACGCGCGCGCCGGATCGGACAAGCAACCGGCGATCGTCGAGGAATTTAAAGATGTTCTCATCGGATATTTGACGGGCAAGCTGGAACCCGGAACGCCTGGAGCCGAATTACGCGAAAGGACGCGATTCGGCCGGAGGCCATGCGGCTCCGCGCTCTCCCAGGTGCCCGGAGCGCAGCGCCGTATTTGACCAAGGAGAAAGGGATTTGCAGAAAAGACGAATCACCCAAATCGGTCTGCTCATTTTGACTGTTCTCGCCCAGGTCTTTTCAGGCGGGTGCGGCCATCCGCAGGCTGCGTCTGCGCCTCGCCCGCCGGTCGTCGAGGTAGCCAATGTCATCGTCAAAAATGTTCCGATCCATGGCGAATGGATTGCGACACTTCAGGGGTATGTCAACGCGCAAATTCAGCCTCAGGTCACGGGATATATCATCAAGCAGGACTATCGAGAGGGGTCGTTCGTTCAGAAGGGCGACATCTTGTTTGAGATCGACCCCCGGCCGTTTCAGGCGATTCTTGATCAGGCGAAAGCGCAGATGGCGCAGGCCGAGGCCCAGCTCGGCGCGGCTACACTGAACGTGAAACGGGATATTCCCGAGGCTCAGGCGCACGCGATCCCCCAAAGCCAGTTGGATAACGACACCCAGGCGCAGCTCGCGGGAAAGGCGACAGTTGCTGCGGCCAAGGCTGCGGTCGAGCAAGCCAGCTTGAATCTGGGTTACACGCAGGTCCGCTCGCTCATAAGCGGAATTGCCGGTATCGCACAAGTCCAGGTGGGAAACCTAGTCACTCCTTCAACCGTGCTGACGGCTGTCTCCCAAGTAAACCCGATCAAAGCTTATTTCCCGATCAGCGGAGTGGAGTATCTTCAGATCGCCGGGCGGATGAATCCTGGCGCTGTGAACCTGCTATCCGGCAGGGCGGTGATACCGTTGCAGCTTATCTTGTCGAACGGGAAGACTTACGGCTACAAGGGGCGAATTCTTTTTGCGAACCGGCAGATGGACCAACAAACGGGGACAATTCAGATTGTCGGTGCTTTCCCGAATCCTGCTCGCATACTCCGGCCCGGTGAGACGGGGCGCGTCCGCGCAGTGACGGAGATCAGAAAAAGCGCGCTGCTCGTCCCGCAACGCGCCGTCACGGAACTGCAGGGAGGGTATCAAGTAGCGGTCATTGGAGCGGATAACAAGGTCAGTCTTCGCACGGTTCAAGTGGGGCAGCAAATTGGAACTCTTTGGGTGATTAACCAGGGACTGGCGCCCGGAGAGCGCATCGTCGCTGTAGGAACCGAAAAGATGCGCGACGGCATGGTGATAACTCCGGAACCTTACAAGCCGGCTACAGAAGGCGATTGATCGATGTCTAAATTTTTCATCCACCGGCCAATCGTCGCGATGGTGATTTCGATCCTCACCGTGGTGGTGGGCGCGATCACCATCATCCGGCTGCCGATCGCGCAGTTCCCCAACCTTGTGCCTCCGGAAATCAAGATTTCCGCTACATTTCCAGGCGCCGATGCGGACACGCTGGCCCAGTCCGTCGCTACCCCGATTGAGGAGATGATGAGCGGCGTCGACAACATGGATTACATGTATTCGCTGAACGCCAACTCCAACAGCACCATGACGATGCTCGTGGAATTTGCCGTTGGCACGGACCCGAATACTGACCTGATTCTCAGCCAGATGCGGGAGACTCAAGCCGCTTCCCAACTGCCTTCTCAGGTTAACAACTTCGGCGTGACGGTTCAGAAGTCCACACACTCGCCGCTGATGCTGATCGCGCTTTATTCTCCGCACGGAACGCACGACGCGCTTTTCCTCGCGAACTATGCTTATGTGAACCTGCTCGATCCGATCTCGCGCCTGCCCGGCGTCGCTAACGCTCACGTTTTTGGCGCCGGAGAGTACGCGATGCGGATATGGCTGAAGCCGGATGTGATGGCGCGCCTCGGCATCACCGCGTCCGACGTGATCAGCGCCGTTCAGGCGCAGAACACGGTAAATCCGGCGGGGCAGCTCGGCGGCGCCCCGGCGCCACCCGGACAGGAGTTCACCTACGCCGTCCGCGCGCAAGGCCGTCTCGTAACGCCAAGCCAGTTCGGAAACATCGTGATCAGAGAAAATCCCGAGGGCGGAGTGGTGCGAGTCAAGGACGTGGCGAATGTTCAGCTCGGAGCGCAATTTTACTCGGAGATGGCCCGGCTGAACGGATCCCCCAGCGGCATCATTGCAGTTTACCAGTTGCCTGGCTCAAACGCGGTCGATACGGCGGCAGGCATCAAAAAGCTAATGGCCCGAATGAAGGGCAGCTTTCCTCCGGATATCAGCTACGCCATATCCATCGATCAGACTCTCGCCGTCAAGGAAGGGATCAAGGAGATTCTCATCACCCTTGCGATTGCCCTGGGACTGGTCATCCTCGTTGTGTACATCTTTTTGCAGGGCTGGCGGGCGACCCTCATCCCGCTGCTGGCCGTTCCCGTCTCGCTGGTGGGGGCATTCATCCTTTTCCCTTTGTTCGGTTTTTCGATTAACACGCTCTCCATGTTCGCCATGGTGCTGGCCATTGGGCTGGTGGTGGATGACGCGATCGTCGTCGTGGAGGTCATCGAGCGGCATATTGAGGAAGGACTGTCTCCTCATGCCGCTGCACTTAAGGGCATGGAAGAGATTTCAGGGCCGGTGATCGGAATTGCGCTGGTTCTCTCCGCGGTTTTTATTCCGACGGCGTTCATTCCTGGTATCACCGGCCGACTTTATCAGCAGTTTGCTGTGGTCATTGCGGTGTCCGTAGTGCTCTCCGCCTTTAACGCGCTCAGCCTCAGTCCGGCGCTCTCGGCCCTGCTTCTTCGCCCGAGGCGCCCGCGCCGCGGCCCGCTGGGCTGGTTCTTCCACCACTTCAACCGGCTGTTCGGGAGGGCAACCAACGGTTACGTCCGTGCTTGCGATGGTCTCATTCGTAAGAGCCTGGTCGCGATGATTCTGCTGGGGCTCTTCGCCTTTGCCGCAGTTTTTTTCGGGAAAAAGCTGCCGTCGGGTTTCCTGCCGGACGAAGACCAGGGATACGCGATGGTCAATCTTCAGCTTCCCAATTCCGCTTCGATTGAAAGAACCAATGCCGCGGCAAAGAAAATTGAAAAAATCCTCGAGGAGACGCCAGGTGTCCATTACGTCACCAGCGTCGTTGGCTTTAGCCTGCTAAGCTATGTCAGCACAAGCTACAACGCCTTTTTCTTTGTCACCCTCAAGCCCTGGAGCGACAGGAAGCAAATGGACGAGCAACTCCAGGCCATCAAATTTCGCCTCAACAAGGAATTAAGCCAGTTGCCGCAAGGGAGCATCTTCTCCTTCTCCCCGCCCGCCATTCCCGGGATCGGCACGTCGGGAGGATTCACCCTGGCGCTCGAAGACCGCGGCGGCCATGATACGCAATGGTTGGCGGACAATGTGAACAAGTTTATGGCTGCGGCCCGCAAGCGCCCGGAACTCACGGGGCTGAATACCTCGTTTCTTCCTGCGGTGCCGCAGCAATACATCGATGTGGATCGCGACAAAGCACTCAAGCTGGGAGTGCCCATCCCGGCGATCTACCAGACGCTACAGACATTTATGGGCGGCGTTTTCGTGAATTATTTCAACCGCTTTGGAAGGCAATGGCAGGTTTACGTTCAAGGTGCGGCTTCGTCCCGAAGTGAAACCCGGGACCTGAGTCAATACTATGTCAGGAACAACCAAGGCCAGATGGTCCCCTTATCTGCTTTGGCGAAGTTTGAGGCCCGGCTCGGCCCGGAATTCACGATGCACTATA
Organism: Terriglobia bacterium; assembly: GCA_035945615.1. Lineage (GTDB taxonomy): Bacteria > Acidobacteriota > Terriglobia > UBA7540 > UBA7540 > RH2-MAG17b. The sequence continues at coordinate 2,918 of DASZAA010000202.1, read as the reverse complement.
ACGAATATCCGGCCGCTCAGATCAACGGAAGCGCCACGCCCGGCTACAGCTCCTCCCAGGCAATGGAGGCGCTCCGGCAGGTCTTCGCGCAAACTATGCCCGCAGGAATGGGCGAAGACTTCATGGCGATGTCATTCCAGGAAGAGAAAGCGGAGCAGGGAGTTAAGCCTGCAACGATCTTTGGCATATCACTGCTCTTTGTTTTTCTTATTCTCGCCGCTCTCTATGAAAGCTGGTCGCTGCCCTTCAGCGTTCTCCTCAGCGTTCCGATCGCCGTCTTCGGCGCCTTTGCCGTACTGCTGCTAAGGCGGGTCATCCATCTTGCTCTCATGCCGCCGTATATGGTCCAGCTACAGAATGACGTTTACGCGCAGATAGGCCTCGTGATGCTGATCGGTCTCGCCGCCAAAAACGCCATTCTTATTGTCGCTTTCGCCAAGGAAGAATACGATCACGGCAGGCCGCTCTCCGAGGCAGCTCTTGATGGGGCGCGGCTGCGCCTTCGCCCCATTTTGATGACGTCGTTCGCGTTTATTTTTGGTGTCGCGCCGCTTTGGGTTGCCTCCGGCGCCGGCTCGGTCTCGCGACGAATCATGGGTACCACCGTCATCGGAGGCATGATCGGGTTGAGCCTGATCGCGATCTTCTTTATCCCCGCGATCTTTTATGTGGTTGAACGACTCTCAGGCGCAGCGCGCACCCGCGCGGTAAGAGCTGCTAACCATACCGAGGCGCCGGTGGAGGGTGAGCGATGAGGAACCTGCGAGTCTGCGTGGCTCTCATCTGCTTTTCATTGGCCGGCTGCACCGTTGGCCCCAATTACCAGCGGCCCAGAGTAAATCCTCCCGCCACATATCGCGGCCAGGGCGTGGGTCCCTCAACTCCGGTTTCAGCTGCATCCCTAGGCAACGAAAAATGGTGGAATGTCTATCACGACCCGGTTCTGCAGCAGCTCATCCGCACCGCTCTCAAGCAGAATTACGACATCCGCATTGCCGCCACTCGCATCCTTCAGACGCAGGCGCAGCTTGGGATCACGCGCTCGAATCAGTATCCATTCGTGAGCGCCGGTTTCAACCTGCTGGAGGAGCGTAATCCGAAAATTAACTCGGTTTTCCCAAACTACAGAGTGCACACCGCCGAGTTGGATGCCTCCGTGCTTTGGAACCTCGATTTTTGGGGCAAGTACCGCCGCGAGACGGAGGCGGCGCGCGCCAACGTGCTGGCGAGCGAATGGGGCCAGAGGGCGGTCATCACTTCTGTGGTCTCCAGCGTGGCGACGGCGTATTTTCAGCTCCGCGAGCTCGATCTCTCTCTGCAGATCGCACAGCGCACGCTGGCCTCGCGCAACGATACCCTGCACTTAACCGAGGTGCTGGAGCATTACGGCTCCGCCTCGATGCTCGATTTGCGGCAGGCGCAGGAACTCGTCGATACGGCGGCGGAATCCATTCCCGATTTCGAGCGGCAGATTCAACAGCAGGAAGACCTCATTAGTGAACTGCTGGGAGAAAACCCTGGCGCGGTCGCTCGCGGCCTGAAGCTGATCCAGCAGCCGCTTCCGCCTGCCGTTCCCGCGGGCTTGCCCTCAGAGCTCCTCGATTGCCGTCCGGACATCCGCGAGGCCGAGGCGAATTTAATGGCAGCAAACGCAGATATCGGTGTTGCAAAAGCGGACTTCTTTCCCAACATCTCCCTCACTGCTACCGGAGGGCTTGAGAGTTACGCGCTCGACCGGTTCTTTTCTTTCGCCGACGGCGGCCTGTACAATGCAGCCGCTTCGGCCGCTGAAACCGTTTTTCAGGCCGGCGCCCTCCACGCCGGTCTGCGGCTCACACAGACGCAGGAGCAGCAGATGCTCCTGACCTACGAGCAAACCATCAAGGAAGCGCTCCGCGAAGTCTCCGACTCCCTGATTGCATACCAGAAAGATCGCCTTTTCGAACAGCGCCAGGCGCAGTTGACGACTGCGGCAGCGGATGCTGACCGCCTCTCGCTCGTCCTTTACCGGCACGGTGGCGCCAGCTACTTGCAGGTACTGACCAGCGAAACGAATTACTTCGCTGCCGAGCTGAACCTGGCTGCGGCTCAGCTTAATGAGCGGCTCGCGCTGGTCCAACTCTATAATGCCCTTGGGGGAGGCTGGTAGCGGTGGTCCCGCATCGCGGTGTGTGTGCCGGCGCCAGGCGCCAAACGTTAGATCGGACTCGCCCGAACTTCGGATACCTTCCGGGCGACACTCCTTAAATCCAGTAGAAATAATACTGCGGAAAGAAACGGCGGCAGCGCGTGCAGGGTGCGCAACGCGGCGGGTACGCGGCGTTGCGTCCGTTGCCGGAAAGGGTACCACCTCCACAAAAGACGGGATCTCCCGATGCGCGTGGTTCCATTCAGCTTGAGGAGTTTTGCCTGGGCACAGACTATTCCACCACCACTAGACTGTGCGGCGGCAAGCGCAGAGTTTCATGATTACCGGCCAGCGCCGCCCCGGGGCTTGAGAAAATTTGATTGAGACCCGTGGCTGGCGCACCGCGCCTTGTGAGGTGGCAATCCACCGGAAGCTCAGTGAAGTTCATCACCGCCACCCGTCCGCCCATCGGGAACACAGCCACACGCGGAGGGGCATCCAGAGAGGTTGGCACAAAATTCTCAACAGTGTGTCGCAGGGAGAGCAACGCGCTGCGCAAGGCGGGATCAGGCTGCTCAATGCGGTCCTCGGAGTCTACGTATGTAAGTTTCGGCACTGCATCCGATATGATCACAATCCTGCCCCGACCTTCATCAGTCGTTTTGAAGTATTCGCCGCTCCCCAGTTCCATCGCCGCGGAGCCCGGAAGGCGCGGATCTTGATTCAGACGATGGGCCAAATCCTCCGTGACGAGCGCCGTGCCTCCGCGTTCGAGAAATCGTATTAACTC
>DASZAA010000201.1:0-2413 GCA_035945615.1 Terriglobia bacterium | reverse complement strand
ATCTTGCGCAGGTTCTCCGCCTGCTGATCTTCGGGGCTGAAAAACTCGATGCGGCTGATTTTAGTGACGCCCTCGACAATGCCCGCGATTTCCGCCCCAAACTCAAGCCGCACTTGATCGGTGGTGGCGGGCGTATCTTCCACCACGTCGTGCAACATACCCGCCGCTAGACAAACGACATCCAGCTTCATGTCAGTGAGGATATTGGCTACTTCCACGGGGTGTGAGAGGTAAGGCTCGCCTGAAAGCCGCTTCTGCGCCTGATGTTCCCGGGCGCTGAACTCGTAGGCCCGGCGCAGCACGCCCAGATCATCCGCGGGACGATAAGATTGGACCTTCCTGAGCACTTCCTCGAATTCGACCATGGGTGACTTTATTCTAGGGTAGAGAGGCAGGGGGTTCAAGCAAGTGGTGGTAGGAGCGTGTAGCCATACGCTAGAGCGGCAGCGTCTCGCCACCGGTTTTCAAAAGTAAAGACCGGCGGCCAAAGCCGGTCAGTGACCGCCGCTACGGCATCGGACATCCGAACATCGCGGACTCATTTCCGGCTGTATCACAAAGGCGCCTGTAAAAAACAAAAGCCCTGGCTCAATGCCAGGGCTTTCAAAATCAAACTTTGCTGCAATTTTCCGCTGCTACTACGAGACGCCGCCTGACCCATGCTGAGCTTGCTCGCCGGCTGATTTCATCAGGGCCAGCGCCTTAGCCGCTAGTTGGTCGGCCTTGGTCAAGTCCGCTTCGCGGGCACCCTTATCCGCCTCGATGTCCGCTTGCTGGCGGTACATCAGGTTCAAATAAGAATAGGCATTGGCATAGTTTGGCTTGAGGTCAATGGCCTTCTGGAGCATCTGAATGCCTTCCGTGATCAGTGATCCATTCTGCTGCTCGAGTTGCGTCCGGTCCTTTTCAGGGAGAGGGGGGTAGCTGTCGTGGTCCTTAATATTCAGCGTGGTTAGCTTAAGCTTCGTTCTCAACTCCATCTGTTGCCGCTGGCAAGGCACATAGTCTAAAACGCCCACCCAGTAGTAAGGGTCTGGGTTGTTGGGGTCGAGCTTCATTAGCTTTTCCTGGTACTCTTTAGCCTGATCGTATTTATTCATCTGGTAATATATCTGGGCAACGCTCCCGATGGCATTCGTATTGTTAGGATCGGTTTTCAGAACGTTCTGAAACGCCTGGATAGCATCCTCGCCCTTCTTGATGTTCCCGGGAATAGCACCACCAGGGACGTATTGCAGTTCCATGGCAGTCGCGAGGAAAATCTTGGCATTGGCGAGGGTAGGGTCCAAGTTAACGGACTGCTGAAAGTGATCCACGGCCTGAGCGTATTGAGCGTTGCGAAAGGCGAGCACGCCCTTATTAAGCTGATCACGCGCCTTGAGTTTATTGCATCCTGTCAGGAAACCTGCCAGCGCGAGAGCGAGGCCGAGCGAGATGAGCTTGTGCATTTTCATGAAAAAAATCCTCCGTCATCCCGACGCAGGGAATGTATTACTCATTGGCCAGGGCTTTGGTGATAATTCCGATTTTATCAATCTCAGCCCCGTGCGCACTGTCGATAACTTGCGCGACCACGCCAAACGGCAGATTGGGGTCGCCTTGGATAAACATGATCCGGTCGTTCCGGGTTTTGAAGATATCGGTCAGCCGGGCCTGGAGATCTTGCATCGACACAGGCGATTCATTAATCGCCACCTTCTGATTAGCGTCAATGGTCACCACCACCGTGCGGTTCAAGACCGCCTGGTTCTGCGTTTTGTCCTTGTTCGGCTGAGGCACTAGCGCGCTCAAGCCGTGCTTGGTGTGCGGGACGATAATCATAAAAATAATCAGCAAAACAAGCAGCACGTCAATCAACGGCGTCACGTTGATGTCGTTGACGGGGCCGCCCTTCTTACCAACGTTCATAGCCATAGTTATAGCCTCCCCGGTCTGAGAAGAATTCAGACCGCCGTATTACGGTGTTGCGCCAGCTTGAGCGGGAGGAGCCGGGGGCGCCTCGTCATTCTGCTGGGTTAGAAATGCCAAGTCTTCGATGCCCGCGTTGCGGATGTCGTCCACTACCGTCTCCACTTCGCCGTACTTGGCCCGCTCGTCGCATCTCAAAAAGACGGTTCGATCGGTCTTATTCTCCATATTGTCTTTGATCTTGGAGGTAACGTCTTTTTCGGAGATCCGGTCCTTGCGGAAATAAATCGCCCCATCCCGCGTGACGGCAATGATCGCCGCATCGGTCTTGTTCGCGGCTTCCATGTCGGTCGCGTTGTGGGACGTCACCATGGTCACGGTGACGTTGTTCTGCAACAACGGGGCAATCACCATGAAGATGATGAGCAGCACGAGCATCACGTCCACGAGCGGCGTGACATTGATTGCGGATACTTCTTCTGGCGCTTTTCCTTTGAGCGACATT
>DASZAA010000200.1:0-6720 GCA_035945615.1 Terriglobia bacterium | reverse complement strand
GATCATCACGCCGCTTAAAGACCGCGTCGGATCGGAGATTCGCACCCACTATCCGCAGTCGCTCGAGCACGCCATGGCGATCACGGCGCAGGAAGCGTGGACGGCGCGCAACGGCCGCGCCCGCCTGATGATCCCGGAATTCGTTCGCGAGGTGACAGAGTGCATCGCCTTCGAGGCGCGCGCCGAGAAGAAGATTGATAAGCGCAGTGGCGTGAGCCAGCGAATGCCGATCACGTCGCTTGAAAACGCCGTTTCGAACGCCGAGCGCCGCGCGCTCGTGAACCGGGAGAGCACGATGGTGGTGCGGCTTACAGACATCTACGCTTCGCTCCCTTCGCTCACTGGCAAATTTGAGCTTGAATACGAAGGCGAACTGCGGGGCGCAGACGCGGTGGCTCGGGATATCATCCGGCAAGCTACGGCGCGCATCTTCCGCAAGCATTTCGAGAACGCGCCGATGCATGGCATCGTGAAGTGGTTCGAGCTGGGCGGCAGCCTGAAGTATGCTGAAGGCGCGCCAGCGGAAGAGATTTTCCCACAATTCAAGAAGATTCAAGGGCTGCTGGAAGCCATCGAGCCGCTCGGCATTAAGTCCAAGGACGATAAGGCGCTGCAGGTGGCCGGGGCCGAATTCGTGCTGGAGGGCCTCTACGCGCTGAAGAAGATCAGCCGGAATGAGGAGCTTGGTTATCACGTAGAGGCGAGACACGCCGAGGAAACCGCTGAAGAGCCAAGCCCAGCCGCGGCGCGGCGGCGTTCGTTAAATTGATACCAGTGCGTTTATACGTGATGATTTTAGATTTTGGGTTGCTATAACAGCGAGGCATGGTTATGACCAAAGGCGCGAAAAAGATTGTTAAGGTACCCTGTAACAATTGCGCTCACCCGACGAATCACCGCATAGTTGCAACCCGAGAAACGAGAGATGATGATGATGAAGATACTTGGGGTCTCTATCTCGACACAAGGTCGGAGATGCTTGAATGCTGCGGCTGTGCGGAGGTTAAGCTAAGACAAACAATCGTTTTTTCGGAAGATCCGGAGGAGCCCATAATTAAGTTCTTCCCCCCGGCAGTATCTCGCAGGTCACCGACTTGGTTGAGTCGTCTTCCACCTAAGTTTAGACATTTGATGAAGGAAGTTTACGAGGCGCTGCATGCAGATAGTTGTATGCTGGCAATGATGGGTGTGCGTACGCTAATTGACATGGTGATCGTGAAGGAAGTCGGCGACCAAGGCAATTTTCCAAAGGGCGTCGAGGCCCTGAAGGAAAGAGGCTTAGTTAGCTCAAAGAACGCTGAATTCCTCGCAACGGCCATTGATGCAGGAAGCGCAGCAGCGCATCGAGGACATCGGCCCGATATTCGGCAAGTTAACACCGCGATGGACATAACCGAGAATCTATTGCAAGCCGTCTACGCGCTTGGCTCGGCTGCTGCCGAACTCAAAAAGATCACCCCGCCTAGACCACCTCGCGCCAAAAAGGTTGGAACAGGGCTGTGAAATACATCAACTACACCAAATACAAGGGCGACCCGTTTGAGGGGCTTACTTCTGAAGACCTGCTGCAAATGCTGCAGGACTTCCTATTGGATAGCGGCTTCTACAACCAGCGATATGACTTCTATGAGATGGACCCTGAGCGCACAATGGAACAGCTTCATCAGGCACTGCTCGATGCGCTGCATCAGAAGGGCATGATTCCCGATGACCTGCTGAAGGATTTTCTCAACAATCCTGAGGAGTATGAAAAATCCCGCTTGCACGACCTTCTGAATCAGCTCATCCAGAAGCTTGAGCAAGAGGGCTACGTCACCATCGATCAACCGCATCAGGCGCGTCAGCCGGGCCAAGTGACGGAAGCGCGGGGCGCGGGGTCGAACGGCCCGGAAGGCAAGGTGAAATTTGAGGTCACGGACAAGACGCTCGACTTCCTCGGCTTCAAGACGCTCAAGGATCTGCTGGGATCGCTCGGTAAATCCAGTTTTGGACGCCACGACACGCGGGAATTAGCCACCGGCGTTGAATCCAGCGGCTCGACGCGACGCTATGAATTCGGCGACACGATGAATCTGGACGTGAACTTGACTCTGCTTTCCGCCATCCAACGCTCGGGCCTGAAGATGCCGCTCGATTTGGACTATGAGGATTTACAGGTGCGCCAATGCGAATACCAGAGCTCGTGCGCAACGGTCTTGATGCTGGATTGCAGCCATAGCATGATTCTTTACGGCGAGGACCGCTTCACGCCGGCCAAGAAAGTGGCCCTCGCGCTCACGCACCTGATCCGCGCGCAATACCCTGGCGATACCCTGCATTTGGTGCTTTTCCACGATTCCGCCGAGGAAATCCCGTTGGGGCAGCTCGCTCGCGTGCAGGTGGGACCGTACTATACGAACACGCGCGAAGGATTGCGCATGGCGCAGCGCATCCTTTCGCGCCAGAAGAAGGACATGCGCCAGATCGTTATGATCACCGACGGTAAACCCTCCGCGCTCACGCTCGACGATGGGCGGATTTACAAGAACGCCTTTGGCCTCGATCCGTTGGTGGTCTCGGAGACTTTGCACGAGGTGGCGCGTTGCCGCCGGAACGGGATCCTGATCAACACGTTTATGCTGGCTTCCGATTACGGCCTTATCCATTTCGTTCAGAAAGTCACCGAAATTTGCCGTGGCAAAGCTTACTTCACCACACCTTACACATTGGGACAGTACCTACTAATGGACTACATGCAGAAGAAAGTGAAGCATATTCATTGAAGGGCAGACGCGGCGATGCGCGGGATTTGATCATACCCATGAGTGAGACTTCGACGCTTAGGCTTCCGCAGTCCGGTTCTTTGGCAGGCCCGCTACTGGACGCATTCCATCGCCCCATGCGCAGCCTGCGCATTTCGGTGACCGACCGCTGCAATCTGCGGTGCCATTATTGTATGCCCGAAGACGACTACGTTTGGGTGGAGCGCGATGAAGTCCTGACGTTTGAGGAAATCACGGCGCTCGCGGGCATCTTCACCGAGCTGGGCGTGCGCCGCTTGCGGCTGACGGGGGGCGAGCCTTTGTTGCGTCATAACCTCGATCGACTTATCGCAATGCTGGCCGCAAATCCGCATGTCGAAGACCTCGCTTTGACTACCAATGGCGTGCTTCTCGCGCGTAAGGCGCGCCGGCTGCGCGAAGCCGGATTGCGGCGAGTCACCGTAAGCCTGGATACGCTGCGCGCGGACCGTTTTCAGACGTTGGCTAAAAGCTCGGCCCACGCAGCCGTGCTCGCAGGCATCGATGAGGCATTGCACGCGGGGTTCGAGAGCGTCAAGCTGAATATGGTGGTTATCCGGGGCTTCAACGAGAATGAAATCCCGGCAATGATCGAGTTTGGCCGCAGCAAGGGCGCCGAAATCCGTTTCATTGAATATATGGATGTCGGCGGCGCTACGCGGTGGTCCATCGACCGCGTCATGCCCCGCATGGAGATACTCGCTGCAATCGAGCAATCCTTTGGCGTGGGCTTGCCTATTCAAGAACGAGCGACACTGAACGGCGAGGGTAAGCATAAGGCGCCGGCAGAGCGATTCAAACTTGCCGATGGCACGACGTTTGGCATCATCTCTTCCACAAGCGAACCTTTTTGCGGCACGTGCGACCGGAGCAGGTTGACCACAGACGGCGTCTGGTTGCTCTGCCTTTACGCCGCGAGTGGAATCGACCTCAAGTCTCTACTGCGACGCGGAGATCCGGAAATTGGGCGCATCATCCAGGAGACTTGGATCGCCCGGATAGACAGAGGCGCCGAAGAGCGTAAGCAGGTGCAGTCGCGCGGCGCGCTTTACCAGGTCGCGGATTTGCGCAAGGACCTTCACCGCGAGATGCACACGCGGGGAGGATAAGCGCCAGAGTCATCAAAACGGTGAGACCGTTAGAACGTGGAAACAACAACCTATGTCCGACCGATATTTCAATCGCGAAGAAGCCGAAGAACTTCTGCCTTTGCTCGGGAAGTCACTCGAAGAGGCCCGGAAGCAGAAGCAATTTCTGGATGGCCTTGACGAAGACCTCTCGCAGGCCTCGGCGCGGATCATGATGCTCGGCGGCTCCGTGCCGCCCTACCAAGAACTGCTGCGCAAGAAGGGCGAGAGGCAGCGGTTTATGGAGCGCCTCGAAGAGGCCGTGAACCAGATTCAGGAAACAGGCTGCGTGGTGAAGGACATCGAGGCCGGTCTTATCGATTTCCCCTCCTTGCGCGACGGCCAGGAGGTTTATCTCTGCTGGAAGCTGGGTGAAAAGCGGATCGAATACTGGCACAGCATGGAAGAAGGCTTTGCGGGGCGCAAGCCGCTCGATGGCGGCCAAGCGGAGGACGATGCGCCCGGTAGATCCAGCATTCAGTAAGGGTGCCTGTGCGCTAGTTGCGGGGAATACGCTGTAGCGGCTGCCCCTGCCGCATTAGTTGCGCGCCTCGGCATGGTGACGCACGTCGACGCCATCGACAAGGAAGAGCACGTCTTCGGCGATGTTCGTGGCGTGGTCGGCAATGCGCTCGAGGTTGCGCGCCACAAAGATCAAACCCAACCCCTGGCGAATGTGGTCCGGATTCGCCTCCATGTACAGTATCAGCTCTTTATAGATGCCGGTCCGCAAATCGTCCACCGCATCATCTGAAACCAGCACATTGCGCGCGAGCTCAGCATCCCTCTTCACAAAGGAATCGAGGCTCTTCCGCACCATCGACTCGACCATGTTCGCCATGTATGGGATGTCAATCAGCACGTTGACTGTTGATTCGCGCGTTAGAGAGACAGCCCTCTCTGCGATGTTAAGGGCCAGATCCCCCATCCGCTCAAGGTCATTGTTGATCTTGATGGCGGCCGTAATGAGCCGCAAGTCGGTGGCCACAGGTTGATCGAGAGCCAGCAGCCGGACGGCCATCTCATCAATTTCGATTTCCATTTGATTGATACGGGATTCATTTTTGAAGACAAGTTGGGCCAGGTTTTCGTCCCGTTCAACCAGCGCGTGAACGCTGCGGTAGATGGCGGACTCCACCAGTCCGCTCATCTCGAGAAGATGTTTGCGAAGCCCGTCGAGTTCTTCCTCAAAATGGCGCAAAAGCGTTTCCTCCTCAAGCCCGCGCTAACCAAACCGCCCAGTGATATAGTCCTCAGTTTCTTTCCGGGCTGGCTTCTTGAATAGAGCATTGGTCTCGCTAAATTCGATAAGCTTACCCAGCAGAAAGAAGCCGGTGTATTTTGAGACGCGGGCGGCCTGCTGCATATTATGCGTCACGATGATGATGGTGCAATTTTCCTTTAAGGTAAAGAGCAGATCCTCAATCTTTGCCGTGGAGATGGGGTCAAGCGCCGAGCAAGGCTCATCGAGCAACAGAACCTCCGGATTCACCGCCAGCGCGCGCGCGATGCAGAGCCTCTGCTGCTGGCCGCCGGAAAGCGCGTAAGCTGGTTTGTGAAGCTTGTCCTTCACTTCATCCCAGAGCGCGGCGCGCCGGAGGCTGGCTTCCACGGCGTCGGAAAGCGCTGTGCCGCGAGCGCTACCGTTGACGCGCAGGCCGTAGGCCACGTTATCAAAAATCGACTTGGGGAAAGGATTGGGCTTTTGAAAAACCATGCCCACGCGCCGTCTGAGGCCGACGAGGTCCATCGAGAAGATATTCTCCCCGTCAAGCAAGATGGTGCCTTCGGCACGAGTGTGCCGGACGGTCTCGGACATGCGGTTCAGGGTGCGCAAAAAGGTCGACTTTCCACAGCCGGAGGGGCCGATGAGCGCGGTAATTTCATTCTTCTGTATTTGCAGGGAGACATGATGAAGAGCCTGAACCGCGCTATAAAAAAAGTCGAGGCCGCTAATCTTGAATTTGGTGGTAACGGAAGACTGTGCAGTCACGCCTTCTGCATCCTTCCCTTGAGCTTTCACTGCTGCCATTTTGGCCACCGTTCCCATGCTACATCAACCCCTTTGCGGATGTCCCTGAGAAAGCACGGCGCGCGCCGCGATGTTAATGATCAGCACGAGAGCCAGCAAGACGAAGCCCGCCGCCCACGCCTGATCGTGCCAGCTCTTGTAAGGCGAGACGGCATACTTGTAGATCATAACCGGAAGTGATGCCGTCGCCTGGTCCCAACCGCGGCTCCAGTACTCATTATCGAAGCTGGTAAACAGAAGGGGAGCCGTTTCTCCCGCCACCCGCGCCAGGCTCAACAGAATGCCCGTCATAATTCCCCGGCGGGCGGCAGGAAGTATGACGGTCGCCACGCCGCGCCATTTGCTGACGCCAAGGGCCAGGGCGCCCTCGAGCATATTCCCCGGCACGGAGAGGATAAAATCTTCAGTGCTCCGCACCACGATAGGAATCATCATTGTTCCCAGGGCAAGCCCGCCTGCGAGCGCCGAAAAGCCGCCCGTCGTAAGCACCACCACCGTGTAAATGAAAATGCCCGTGACAATCGAAGGCACGCCATTCAAAAGGTCCGCAGCGTAGCGAACGATAAAGGAAGCAGTCCGGCCGCCGAACTCCGCGAGATAAATGCCGGCCATCAGGCCTATCGGAATGCCGGTCGCCGCCGCAATCAGCAGCATCTTGCCGCTCCCAACGATGGCATTGCCCATGCCACCGCCTGGCTCGCCCACCGGCGCGGGAAGCTGGGTTAAAAAGGTCCAGGTGATGTAGTGCGCCCCTTTCCAGGCTAAAAAGCCCAGGATCAGG
>DASZAA010000199.1:0-11525 GCA_035945615.1 Terriglobia bacterium | reverse complement strand
CCCGCGCTGAGGGCTCGTGTGCCAGCTACAGGCGCGAAGCCTCAATGGGGCCAAGCTCTTTTGGGCGAGGCGTTCATGTGGGGATTCGCGCTAGCCATCGCTGCTTTCGGCATCACGCTCAACCGCTACGTCCTGTGGAGTCTGCTCGGAGCGGCTCTACTGATCTTCTTGGAGCAGCAGGTTGTCCATAACCTACGCAGGAGACGAGCGCCGAAGGCAGCATAGCCGCTTTGTTTCTTCAGTCGAACGGCGCGGCGATGCGGGAATTGGAACTATAAGGGATTGGAGGTTGCATTCTCCTGGATACCGCTCGTTGGGTGGCTTTAACAGTGTTGCTTGCAGAAGTAAATTTTCTCGCCGCTGGCGCTACCCGCAAACAATCCGCTCGAGAGGAGTTGAGACCCTATGCTTCCGGATCGGCTGACAATGACAATTAGACGATGGGGTATCTGGCACGCTGCGGTTTTAGTGTTCGCAGCTCTTGCCGTGGCCGGTACGACGGTTAGGACCACTGCGGAGGCACCTCCGGCGGCGCGCGCGAGCGCGGCTTGCGAAATGTCCAAGATGGCCACCGAATAACCGGCGTCGAGAAGCAGGCTGCATAAGGCGGACGCTCCTCCTACGTCAAGCACCTGACTGCCGGAAGATGCTTCGCGGATGAGCGCGAGCGCCAGCGCCGACTCGGCTTTGGTCCAGCTCAGCTCGCTGTCGGGCTTGTTGGCGTATATACTCTCCCAATGCTCCTTCGAGCTCATAACGAGGATTGTGACAGAGTTTATCCCGCCCAGCCATGCGCGCAAATCAGGCGAGGATTGAAAGGGGGTAAGGCGCAATGAATCGCCGCGAAGCGCTGTTGATGGCTGGCTTGCCGCTGCTATGGCCCGCGATCGGGCGCACTTCGAGCCGCCTCTCGATGGAGACCTACATCTGGGACCAGTACGCTGAGCGGCGGCACAAGCCGCTCGGCAGCGTGCTCGCCGATGTCTTCCCGATGGCGCGCGAGGCCGGCTTTCGAAGTATCGAGTTGAACCAGAGCTTTCTCACTCTCCCATTGCGGGCCTCCGTGCTGCGGCTCGTGGAAGCGAATGGTCTTTCGCTGCCTTCGGTTTACGTCGGTGGCCCCATGCACGAGCGCAGCCTCGCGATGAAGACGATCTCTCAATCCCTCGAAACCGCGGCGCTGCTGAAGAACTTCGGCTGCCGCGCGATCGTCAACAACCCTGACCCGAAGCCCGGAGGCGCGCCTAAATCAGACGCTGAGCTTCGAGTCCAGGTGAAAATGCTCGACCGGCTGGGTGAGGATCTCGCCGCGCGCGGCTTCGAGCTCTGGACTCACGCGCACGCTCCCGCCATGGCGGACAACGCCCGGGAGTGGCGCTACGACCTCGAGCACACCGATCCCAAGCTCGTCTGGATTTGTCTGGATGTCGATTGGGTCTACCAGGGCGGCCAGGATCCCTTCGTGCTCCTGCGCGAAGCGGGGCGGCGAGTGGCCAGCCTCCACTTGCGGAATTCGCGGCACAAGCTGTGGCTGGAATCGTTCAGCGACGGCGACATTGACTATCGCGAGATCGCAGCTTACCTGGAGCGCGAAAATCTGAAGCCGCTCCTGGTGGTCGAGCTTGCGTACCGGCAAAATACCGTCGTAATGCGCCCTCTTGAAGAAGACCTTCGCCTCAGCCGATTGTATGCTGAGCGTGTCTTTCAGCTTAGCGGCTGAAAACCTGAGTAGCTCCTTAGTGTCGGACGCTCCCGCTTGCCCGGAGGGCAAGACTGTGATTGGCCGTGGAACCTACGGACCCGAACAGGCCCATCGACATCAACCTCGGAGGGGTTGACCGCGTCCCACGGGCCGATCTCCAGGTCATGAAGAGTATGACACCTTCGGAGTCGGATAAATTCTCGATCGATTCTGGTTCCCGTAGGATTCGCCTACGGCTATTCGCGGGCAGTCCCTCCGGGGGCCGGTACGCTCGTCGAACCGGTCCTTCGCATCTTCCCTGATCGCGCCAGAGTATAATACCGCTGGAGGTTGCCATGTTCACTGCTACTGCCGGCCTGATCCTACCCACGACAACAACGGGATCCTTTCCGCGTCCACGCTGGTTCGACGTGAGCATGTGGGGCCGGCCGCTCGATTCGTGTATGCTCGACGTGCGATTTCGGGAAAAGTTTCAGGACGCGCTGGCCGTGTTGATCAGCGACCAGGAGCGCGCGGGCCTGGACATCGTTACTCATGGAGACTTTCATGTTGATGAGGACCTGGCGGGCCGCGCGTGGCATCACTATCCGCTTCAGCGATGGAGCGGGCTCGAAGGAGACTACCTGCAACCGGAAGATACGACGGCCCCTTGGCTGCACTATCCGCCCGGCACGCTGCTCAACGAGATTTACACGGGGTGGCGCTGGCCGCACGTTACCGGCAAGATCGAGCACCGGACGCTCGATTATCCCAAGCTTTGGCGCCTCGCTCAGGGCAAGACGCGCAAGCCCCTCAAGTTCGGAACGTGCTGCTCGCAGGTGATGGCGCTCTTTTTGGACATCCACACGCCCAAATACAAGGACAAGCGCGAAGTGATTTGGGATATGGCGGTGGCTATGAACAAAGAACTGCTGGCCCTGCGCGACGCCGGCTGCTGCTGCATTCAGACCGAGGAGCCGACGTTCCACTTTATGGCGAACACTTATGGCAAGGATCATGAAGAGGTCAAGTTCATGATCGATGCGTTCAACCGCGAGGTCCAGGGGCTTGACGACGTGGAATTGTGGATTCACACCTGCTGGGGCAATCCGAACATGCAGCGCGTTATGGAAGACACCAGTTATGCCAACTCTATCGAAATCTATCTCGAACGCTGTCGCGGCGACGTGTGGACGCTCGAAATGAAGGACCGCAACCAGAAGGACCTTGAGCTGTTCAAACCATTCAAACACAATCTCAAGAAGAAAATCTGCATCGGCGCCGTCAGCCATCGCGTGCTTCAGGCAGACCAGCCGGAGGAAGTGGCAGCAGAGATCCGCAAGGCGCTGAAATATATCCCGCCCGAGAGCCTGATTGTTTCGAGCGATTGCGGCTTCGGCCGCCAGGGTTGCAACCGCGAAATCGCATTCTACAAAGCGAGCGCCCTTGCGCAGGGATCGAACATCGTCCGGCGCGAGCTTGGCTTGCCGGTGACCCAGGTGCCGGCCGCAGATCCTCTCATGCAGATCGATATGGTGCCGGGCCGCCACATGCCCGGCGATCAATAAAAGGTACAACGTACCGGCGTATGACGTTGGCCATCCGGCCTAGGTTCCCTTATCGCACACATGGCAAACTGCGCCATGTGTGCGCCACCCGCGGCCCACAGGGAGGGGTGTCGCTGCACTCGGCTCGGCTCGGCAGGCCTCGCTCGCGCCGCGACACTAGAGAAAAGACTTACAAAAAACTCTTGACTCACGCCGCCCCTTTCATAGATGCGCTGCCGCTTATGATGCTTTCCATTGCAGTAGGAGTCAATAGCGGCAGCGAGCTCCTGAACGCACGGAACCTCAAGGAAGGGACAGCCAATCTGCAGCAGGCGCCAAAGGTAAGTTTTCAGAACCTCGATGGCCAAACAGTGAGTCTCTCTCATTATCGCGGTAAGGTGGTGCTGTTGAATTTCTGGGGCACATGGTGCGGGGTCTGCATGTCGGAAATTCCCGAGCTGATCCAATTGCAGCAAGAGTATGGAGACAAGGGATTTACAGTGCTGGGTGTCGCAATGGGGGATAGTAAAGCAGCGGTTGCTTCTTTTATTGCCAAGAGGCAGTTCAACCTAGACGGGCAGAAGGTCGCCATGAACTATCCAGTCGTCCTCGGCAACCAGCAGGAGGCGTCGAAGTTTGGGTGCTGCGTTGGGTATCCAGATAGCTACATCATTTCCCGGGATGGCAAGCTGGTCCAGAAAGTGATGGGCTCGATTGACGCAAAATCGGTGAGCCAAGCCCTTCAGAAACTGCTGTGAAGGATGAAAACGAACCAGCGTAAACCCCGGAGACAAGGGCGACTTGGAGGCCTGTCGCTCAATGTACCGTGGATTAGAGTCTGGATTGCTGTTTGCTTTCCTCTCTACGATGAATTTCAAAGCCGGAGTAGTCCGAAAAATCGTTAGCCGGAACCGAATGGCAGGCCCAAAAGGGTTCTTAGCGCTGACCGCGCGTTCTCGAGAGAAGCACGCACGCGAATGGCCTCTGCCTGTGTAGCCAGGAAGCTGGATTCGACGTTGACATAAAGCCCTGCGCTCGCATTGTAGCGTCGAAAGTCTTGCTCCGCCGCCATCGCCGTCTTTTGCAACGTGTGCAGGCGGACGTCAAGATTGCGGAGCTGTGCCTGCAAGATTTGAGTGGCTTTCCAGACTTGGTCTGCGGTTGTCACCGCCTGATCCAGCCGCGCCTCATAGGTCTGGCGAAGAACGGCTCGAGTCGCCTGTTGTATCGCGATTTGTCCTCGATTACGGTTGAAGAGAGGCAATGTCAACGTGATGTCGGGGCCAAAGTCATTTACTCCCTCCACTGGGTCGCGGCTCTGAACTACTCCGAGGCTTAAGGCCGGAAACTGGGTGAGTACAGCCTGGCGCACGCTTTGCTCCTGGCTTTCATAGCCCGCTCGGAGCGCAAGGAGGTCAGCCCGGCGGTGAGGAAGCGCGGCCACCGCTGCTTGAAACCGTTCTCGCGATAGTGGCCTATCATTCACCGCGCCAACCAGTCGAAGCTGAACCCCAGGCTTGAGCCCCAGCAAATGGTCGAGCTCGTGGCGTGTCAGGTTTTCATTGAGTTGGACTTGGCGAAGACTGTTCTCCGTGTTCACCAGTAACGTCAGGTCCGCGGAAATCGTACTCAGGGTCATGTTGCCCTTTTTCAGTGCGTCCTCATCTTGATGATAACGATTGGCAAGCAGGTCGCGAGTTGCCGTCAAGACACTCTGAAGCTCGCTATCTGCCCGGGCCTGGATGAACAGCTCTCTGGCCCTTTCGGCAACCTGCCATTCCTGCCAGAGGATATCCAGGTGGACCTGCTTCTCATGCGATCTCGCCGCAGCCTTGGCTGCGCCGCGGGTCACCAAAGCTAGAATGTCTTGGCTCAGCCCGATGTCGCCCCCGTAATTCAGCACTGACCTGGCGTAGTCCGCATTCACCTGCGGGTCAGGTATTAACCCCGCCTCGACCAGTTGCGCGCTAGCGATGCCCGCCTGTAGGCGTGCGGCTTTCAAATCGGGATCATCGAAGACGGCGAGCGTGATGACGGAGGTTTCGTCCAGGCCATCCTTGGGAAACGGATGGGGTTTGAGCCCTGGCAACCAAAAGTCGCTGGCCGGAGCGGTGAGCGACGGCGCCTTTGTCAAATCAGGGGCAAGGGGCAGCGGCACGGGGTGGTAAGTGGCACAGCCAGAGAGAAGCAACACTCCAAACCATGCCGAGCACTTCATTAACCGGGAAGAAAAAGATCGGATCAAGCAGAATTCCCCCTTGCGATTTGCTTATTGCGGTGGGCCAAATAAAGCGCGGGGATCAGATTGGTGCTGAGCAGCGAGCTCCAAACGATCCCACCGAGAACGACGGCGGCGAGCCCTTGCTCCGGCGCTGCTCCTTGGCCCCAACCTAACGCCGTGGGCAACATGCCAAGTGTCGCCGTAAGCGTAGTGAGCGCGATGGGGCGGAAACGCACGTGCACGGCCTCCGCCACAGCGTCAGTAGGCGTCATGCCGGCAGCTTCGTTACGGCGCGCGCGGTAAAGTAGGACGATATCGTGGTTAAGCCCGATACCGACGAGGGTTAGGAAAGCCACCAGACCCAAGGCGTTCAAACCCACACCGCTCGCAATCAGCGCAACAGCGCCTCCCGTAAAGGCCAGCGGAATTTCGAGGAGGATCAATCCAGGCACAATCCAGCCGTCAAATTGAAGGACCATGATGGCGATCATCAACAGAAACGCTGCACCAGCCGCCACGCCCAGCACGAGCGCCGCATGTTCAAGTTCCGGGTAGAGCCCGCCGAATGCGATGTGATACCCCGACGGCATACGCACGCCTTTCAACTCCCGTCGCGCGGCGGCGATAGTGCTGCCCAGCGGACCAGTCGGTGTAGCAACAATCTCCAGAGCACGGGCCCCTTCGATATGGCGGATCTGGTTCGGCGTAGCGACCATCTTGAGTTTCGACAACAGGCCGAGCGGCGTCCAGCCGGCGGTGCGGATAGGCAGCTTGGCGAGCTCCGGTAGCGATTCCTGCGGCGCGTCAGCCAGACGGACGTAGATATCCAGCGGAACGTTTCCCTCGGGCATCTGCGCCACCACCTCACCCTTCAGTAAGGGAGCGATTTGAGCGTACAACTGGGATGGCGTTAGATGGTATGCGGCAAGCGCCGCCGTGGTGGGCTGCAACTGTAACTCGGTAGTCGGATAAGCATCGTTATTAAAGACGTCACTGAGCCCAGGAATAGTTCTAAGGCGCGCGGTGATGTGCGTCGCGAGACTCCGAAGCTCGGGAATGCTAGGGCCAAAGACACGGAGGACGAAAGGCTGAGGAAGTCCGGAAAGACTCTCTCCCACCCTTTCGATCGTCGGCGTGTCAATTGAAAGCTGCACACCCGGCATTTGGCTTTCTTTGAGCAGCCGGTTTGCGATCTGATTCAGGCTGTTGACGGTAATGCTCGGCTTAAGCGCAATTTGAATCTCGCCGGCGTAGGAAGGCTCCGTGTAGGTGCTGCTTTCCGCCGAACCGATCCGCGCAAATATGTGAGCCACATCGGGGTCAGCACGCATTCTTTCCGTCATCGTATTAGCCGCCGCCTCGGTGTCCAGCATGGAGCTGCCTGGAGGCAAGGTGAAGCTTTCGAGCAGCACGCCTTCATTGGGCAGGGGCAGAAAATTGACCGGAACAAGCACGAGTCCGGCGAGGCTCGCGAGAAGCAACCCAATGCAGGTTATCAGGCTCAGCCGCGGATGAGCCGCGCAGGTGCGGAACAACCGCTCATTCAATCCGCGCAACTTATTAAGCGCCTTTCCGGCCGCCGTCGTCCTTACAGTGGGTAGACGTTTTAGAAAACCCAGGCACAATGGAACGAGACTCAGCGATATGGCCAGCGAGGCGAGGAGCGCCAGCGCCATTGCGAGGCCGAATGGAATAAAGAAGAGCCCCGCTAGCCCGCCTACGAACAGCAAAGGAACATAAACTGAAACAGTTGTAAGCGTCCCCGTAATATCGGGACCGACGATATCTTTCAGTCCGTTCACCACTCCGGGCTGACGTTCCTCTCCCTGTTCCCACCGGTGGTAAATGCTCTCCAGCACAATGATGCCGTCGTCGGCCAGCAGGCCAACTGCTATCGTCAGCGCCCCAAGCGTCATCAGGTCCAGGCTCTGTCCGGTGGCATAAAGCCCAGCGATGCCCAAGAGCAGCGACAATGGAATACTGAACGCAAGAACCCAAACGCCTCGTACCGCTCCCAGCACCCAGAACATGACGCCAATCGCGAGTGAGCCGCCAATCAGCAGATTCCTTCCCAGGTCGGACCCAACCACGTGGACCAAGTGTCCCTGGCTATAAATGCGTGTCCAACGTACGCCACGGGGCAGCAGATTCAACGTCTGCGCGAGCGTCGATTGCACCTCTTGAGTCACCGGCACAGTGGAAGCGCCGGGCTGCTTAAAGACGATCAGGGCGACGCTCGGGCGGTTATCGAGCAATACATGATTAAGCTTCGGAATAGGGGCCCTGACGATACGCGAGAGATCATCCAAAGGAATCGGTCCGTCAACTGTCAAAACGGGGATCCGTTCCAGATCCTGAATCGTTACCGGCAAGCTGCGCAAAATGAGGAAGACATCCTGGTGGCCCTGGCGGAGATAACCTGCAGGACTCAACAATACTTGCTGTTGCAGTGCCTGAGTGATGGCAGTTACAGGCACCTGGTAGCGGACCATCGCGGAAAGGCTTGGCTGCACCCACAACGCTTCAGCGCCCGCACCGTAGACTTCTACCCTCTGCACGCCAGGCAGTGCGTGTAGCTCGGGCACGACGCTAGCGAGCACGTCGCGCTGGACTTCCGCGGGCGACACGTTCGCGGGAATTTCGGCACTGTAATCGGCGACTTCGTCGATCGCGTTGCCCATAATTTCGGCATACGGATCGACCAAGATGGGAAGGCGAGCTCGTGCGCGATCAATCGCACTGTTGACCGCTTGTAAGTCCGTCATGGCGTTGGTGCCTTCCACAAAGCGGACATCAGTTTCCACCGAGCTGTAGCCCATAGTCGAGCGCACGCTCACAAGATTCGGCAATGCCAGAATCTCCCCTTCTAAGGGATAGGCGATCTGCGTCTCCAGTGCGGATGCCGTTGCACCCGGATCATGGCTGATGACCATGATCTCCGGAAAATTGAAGCGCGGCAGCACTTCGACGGGAATTTTCCAAAGTGCGTACACCCCATACGCGATAAGCCCTCCGTAAATGAGCGCCCAGAAGAGCGGCCGCGAGAGAAATCGTCCGAATGTGCTGTGTCGGTCCGCCATAATTTACTCGTCCGGGGGCTGGTAGCGTTGGGCGATGCTACGATGAAACAGCAGGTAGGCATTTTCGACGACCACCTGCGCTCCTGGTCTGAGTCCACTTTCGAGGAAAGTCTCCCAACCCTGCGCTGGTCCCGGAACCACGACCTGCGGGTGATCACCATGGGCTGTGCCCACTAGGACGTACCATTTCCCCTGGTCGAGAATGAGTGAACGGGTCGGAACTGCAACAAGCCTGCGACTTGGCATGCGCAGCGTCACAGTGCCGAATTCACCGTTCATCCATCGGAATCTTGGTGTCGCCGGCATCATAGCGACGGATTCTGCGCCGCCGGCCGTAAGCGAGCCAACGACCGCGTAAACCCGAACCGGAATGGGATCACCTCCATCGGCGGGATCAAACACGCCCGTCATTCCGGCTCGAATCATTGCGGTGTCGGCCCCGTAATAAGCGGCTTTGAGCCATAACCGGTCTGCGGTCTCTAGCGTCAGAATCGGCTGGCCCGTGCCGACGCGTTCGCCGTTGGTAACGTTCACGGCCAGCACAGTAGCATTTGCCGGAGCCGTCAAAGTCATCATCTGGTGGACGGCATTCAGGTGCGATTGCGCGTTGTCGAAATTTGTCTGCGCCTGGGCCACGGCGCTTTCGGCTTGATGAACCGCCTGACGGGTGCTCAGGTGAGAGATGAGCTGCTGCTGGAGGATCGCTAGCGAGTTCTGCGACGCGGCGAGTTGGGCGCGAGTGCTTCGAACATCCGCCTCGCCCTGCGAGAGCATGGATTGTATTTCGGGCCCTTGTAGGTGTGCTAAGCCCTCCCCGGCCCGGACGTGCATCCCTGGGAGCACTTTTAACCCGGCTACGACGCCCGGCTCAGCAGTCGTCACAGGCAAAACCGTGATGGGCACGACTTCTCCATAGGCTTCCAAGCGAGGAGTTACTGTGCCTACCTGGGCCACGACATACGCCGGGTCACTCAACTGCCCCTTCGCCGGCAATGCACCGGGCCCCAGGACCAGCCAAACCGCCAAGAGTACGGCAGTCCGCATGTAGCCAGCGTCAGTGATTTGCAGAGAACAGGCTTTTACCCTGCGCACAAATGCACGGGTAATCGAAGAACGGCTGGCTGGTTCTGCCAGCCGATCGCTGCGTGAAACCTGAAATGTACGCATCGGTCAGAGGTCCTTTCCCGTAAGCTTCCGTGCGCGCAAAAATACACACGAATGCGGCAATCCCGCACTGCGAGACCGGCAAAAGGGGAAGGGTTAGATGCGCAGAGGTAACAACGGAGGGGAATGAGATGATGCAGGTGTGGCAGGAACTGCAAAAACCGGCAGGTAAAACATCAAAGCCAAGAGCCAGGGCTGAATCGCTCCGGGCAGAAATGAACACCGCTCGCGCCACTTTCGAATAAGGAAGATTGCGACACAGAAAATAGCAGCAACCAGAGTGGCAACGCCGCCGGCGTTACGCTTAACATCGTGCATCTCCGCGCGTGGAGGATCCCAAAAATCAAAGGTCTCGCACGCTGGGCCAGTAAGATACCACCCCAGCCATAAGAATACTGCGATTCTCAGCGCCCGCCGCTTCATCAAAAGAACTCTATCACGCGAGCCGCTCTCGCGCAAAGATGTCCATCAGCTAGGCGGCGTGAGGGAAATAGCCCCCAAATTGACCCCTTCCCCTCATCAGGCTTATCATCCGGTTGGGTAAATTACACCGGTCCCGCGAATATAATTGTGAATCCAAGCACGCGGGATCCAAACTCCGAACTGCTTCTTGACCGATGCAGCGGTTCACGGAGAGCCCGACGAATTGCTTGGACAACTGGATCAAAACCGGAAGGCATTGTCTATGGTAAACCGTCGCGAATTCTTGCAAACTCTCGCAACTGGAACGCTGCTTGCCTCAAGCGGTGGAAGCAGTTCTGGCGAAGTAATAAGCAAGGGCCAACCTGGATGGTACGATCGCCCCATGCGCTGGGCTCAGCTTGCTTTTGTCGAGGATGATCCAGGAAACTACGATCCCAAGTTTTGGCTGGATTACTTCCACCACATTCACGCGGACGGGGCCTGTCTGAGCGCCGGAGGCTGTATCGCGTTTTACCCCACAAAGATCCCTCTTCACTATCGAAGCCGATGGCTGGGGGATCGCGATCCGTTCGGTGAGATGGTCAAGGGCTGCCGCCAAATGGGAATGAACGTGATTGCCCGCACAGATTCCCACGCCACACACCAGGACGCCTACGACGCCCATCCCGACTGGATCATGGTGGGCGCCGATGGCAAGAAGCGCCGCCACTGGTCTGACCCCGATTTTTGGGTCACCTGCGCGCTGGGACCTTACAGCTTCGAGTTCATGACCGAGGTTGTGAAAGAAGTGATGACCCTCTACCGCGTCGACGGAATTTTCACGAACCGCTGGGCCGGTTCGGGAATGTGTTACTGCGTCCATTGCCGGGAGAACTTCAAGGCGTTTTCCGGAATGGATTTGCCGCGCACGCTCAACCCCCAAAATCCGGCGCGGCGCGAATACATTGTCTGGCGCCAGCAACGGCTCTTTGAGCTGTGGCGGGTTTGGGATGCAGCTATCAAGCAGATCAACCCTGACGCGGCGTACATTGCCAATGCCGGAGGCGGCGCTCTCAGCGGGCTCGATATGACAACGATCGGCGATCTTGCGCCCACTCTGTTTGCTGACCGGCAGGGACGCCAAGGCGTCATGCCGCCTTGGGCCATGGGCAAAGCTGCCAAGGAATATCGCGCCACTCTCGGCCGGAAGGCAATCGCCGGGATTTGTAGCATAGGATTCGAGGAGAAATATCGCTGGAAGGATTCCGTTCAAAGCGGCAGCGAGATTCGGCTGTGGATGGCCGACGGGATTGCGCAAGGTTTCCGCCCCTGGTTCGTCAAGTTCAACGCCAAACCCATCGACCGGCGCTGGTTTCCCGTGATCGAAGAGGTCTATAACTGGCACTACCGGAACGAGCGATATCTGCGAA
>DASZAA010000198.1:0-7181 GCA_035945615.1 Terriglobia bacterium | reverse complement strand
CGGCTGGTCATACCAGATGCTGTGCTTGACGCTGCCATCCTTATTGATCGCCTCGTTCACCACGTCCCACGCGAACACCTTGCCGCGATAGTGTTTCACTTCCGTCTGGATGTGGCGCTTCATGATCTGCCGCAGTTGTTTAGGCGTAAAATGCCCCTGCTTTAGCCAGGCGGGATTGTAGATGGCCCACAGCAGATTATGGCCACGCACCTTGATGCCGTGAGCCTCGGCAAACGTTACCACCGCATCCCCGGGGCCGAAATTGAACTTGCCTTGCGCGGGCTCAACGGCAGCCCATTTCATTTGATTCTCCGGCTCCACCATGTTGTATTCGCGCGCCACCGTGGCGGCATAAACGGCGTCGGAAGAAATCCGTGGGTTTACCGCCGCCCCCACCAGCAGCCCGATCTGGTCCGCGCTCTGCCGCAGCGTCTGGGCCGGGCAGATTCCCGCGGCCAGCAACGCCGCGAGTAAAGGAGGCAAAAGAGTGCGAATTTTCATCGTCGTGTATCTCCTCATTTTTCTGCCGGCCGGAGCCGGAATCGAATAAAGATATCGCCTCCAACGGGATGATCACCGTAATACGGCTTGATGGATCCCGGCAAAGTGTATGCGCTGAAGTTTACACCTATACCCGTTTCGACGAACGGGAATAGATGGATGTCGCGCGTGTAACCGATGGTGTAAGCGCCGATGCGGAAGGTGCTGCCATATAAAGCGTCGAGACGCTGTTCGACATCAGGTTGATCGCTGAACAGATCGTCCTTATCAACCAGCTCGGCCCGCCCCGTGATCAGGTTCTTGGGCGTGACCGGAAAAACGGACTCGACCAGGTAAGAATTCAGATTGTGAAAGTTCGCTGTGTTATGCTTGCGTCCCCAGATCAGACTGGAGGTCCAGCTTCCACTGCGCAGCGGCTTGCTGTATTCAAGGGATGCCGTCTCGCGCACCTGGTCGCCCGGCTCAAGCGCCTCGGGATGAGCGAGCCTTCCTACCGAAACCTGCGCTGTCCAGTTGTTAGTTGGAAAGAACCAGAGCCGGGTGGACCATGAATTGATCGGTCCAGCTTGAATGATCCAGCGATTTTCGCCAGGTTCGGAGCCGTAGAAGCCGCTTGCCTCCAGCCTCACCTTCTTATGCGAAATTCCGGCGGTCAGCACTTCGTCAGAGATATGAGTGGAATCCTGCAGATGGTGAGAGAGCGGCGCCTCCGGCAGTTCCATCGCGGAGGCCCGATGCGGGAAGGCAACAGGTCCAAGGGCCGGGTCGCCAACCGGAGCAAAGTAGGCATCGACAATTGTGTTTTTAGTAAGCTGATAAGCATAGTGAAACCCGAGACCCATGATGAAATTGTGAGGATGCTGAGCATCTACAAGCGGCTTTCCGTAGGCGGTTTCTCCAGTCTGAAACAGCAAGGGATAGCGTTCCCCCGTGACGGTTGCCGGTTCGAGACTGAGCATGAGATCAACCTGAAATGCTCCCTTGTTCCCTACCCTGTGTTCGGCGGCAGCCATAAACCAGTTTGTGGAATAGAGCTTGTCGCCGCCTCGCGGCCCCGACTGCTGCGTATCCACCATAAAAGCCTGGCCCATGAACATGGTGTTCCATGAACCGAAGGGCACAGTCACCATCGGCATTGGCCATGAGGCCGGATTCACCGAGGTTCCCGAAGATAAATTCATGAGGTCCATGCCGGCCGGTGTCATAGCGGGCATGTTCATGCCTGCCATCGAGGGACCGCCATGCGGGTTCTCTCCGCTTTCATCCGGCGTTGTGGCGCTCTGCTGAGGGTTTTGTTGCGGTTCACCGTTTTCATGATCCTGCGC
The DNA here is from genome assembly GCA_035945615.1 of Terriglobia bacterium. Classification (GTDB taxonomy): domain Bacteria; phylum Acidobacteriota; class Terriglobia; order UBA7540; family UBA7540; genus RH2-MAG17b. The sequence continues at coordinate 5,355 of DASZAA010000198.1, read as the reverse complement.
CAACGCGGGCCTGCCAATCAAAATGACCACCAGTAAGCCCAGGAACGCGGTGAAAGGTAAGCTGAATTTTAATCGCAACGCTTTTTCCCTTTGAAACTGTAGGCGGGATTTGCAGTTTTTACGCAATCTTGGTGCTGTGAGAAGGCAGGGCAATCGCTTCCAAGGAGTTGAGATCGAGCTTCCGGGACGCACGGTCAATACCTATCACATTATCTTCGCGTCGAGATTAAGCACTTAACTCATCCGATATTTCGCGTGATTCCACGCTCGGCTTGGAATTCAGGTCGATATAAAGGGAATCGGTCACCAGATAGTAGTGAAATCTCATGGCACTCCCTATGGTAGCTTGAAGCTGCAGTCAGGGAAAGCTTCTATTGAGGAACGGCTTGCTGTTGTTGGGAAGTTATGATGCGAGGCTAACCTACGAACAATACAAGGTCGCAGATGCTTATGTTATGCGGAATTCGCCTGTCAAAGGCGCGTGGTGTTTTGTCTTTTCTTGTCTTTATCCCGTTTTGCGGGTCTGCCCGAAGCGAAGCCCTGCGAGCCCGAAGGTCGAGCGTTTAGGGCGAAGCGAGGGCAGGCCCGCAAAACGGCGAAGGTTTCGACGGGTGGTGGGGTTGCAACGCAACTCCGTGCTATTCACTACCGAAGAGGCCGGATAACCATTGCAATGATGAACGGGAACACGCAGCTCGCAACGGACCAGGACGTCCAGCCCAGCACCATGGCCCACCTTCGGAAGGAATGCCTCTCTCCCAGTTGCGTTGCCTTTTTGAAGCGCATGGCCAATAGGAATGTGCTAGCAGCCACACAGCCGGTAACCCACAGCACCATTGTCGACATACGGCTCGTGACCAGCCAGACGGGTACCAATGAGTATGCAATTAGTCCTGCGGGCAAGTAGTACACCAGATTGAGCCTCTGAAGGGGGGCTAAAGGTGTGGGATTGCGCGCCCATTCCCGGAAATCCGCCCAGGTTCGGTTCCATTCCGGACTTGCTGCTGGAAGCCCTGCTTCGGCTTTCATCGCACTGATAAGGAAAGCCAGCAGGGTCCACTCGAAGGCCGCAGCAATGAGGCGGGCGCTGAGGTAAAACCGCATTCCCCAGCCTCTGGATGCCTGTTCCGCTTCTGTCATGCGCCGGCTATTATAGCCTTAAATTGGCGGTCGCGGTGTGGCGGCGGTTACCCACCCCTACCGCAGATTCTGGGCCTCTCTAATCGGCGACGCTTGCGGCTGGAGAGGCGTGATCCCGACGAGCTCCAGCGGTGAAGAGGACACTTCTCGAAGAAATCGTAAGTACAGTAACCGTGCCCCCCAGGTCGTAATACTTCCATGCGGCCTCTGGCCACTGCTATAGAATCAGCACCAGGCAGTACGAACGTACTATTTACTCATGCTCCAGTATATTATGAGATAGAAGCGGGCTGAAATTTCTAAGGTTGACCGGCTCAGCCCCGCGTGCCGGCGCCGGAGGTTATCAATGGATCGCTGCCCCCGTTGCAGTTTCCCCATCTATGGATTCGCCATTGAGTGCGCAAAGTGCCGCTTTCCACTCACACAAGGCGGCACGCTCTGCGCGCCCGTGAGGGCGTCGCTGGTGGGCGCTGAAAAATCCCATGAAATCCGCAGAAAGGCGCTTGCCGCCGTGGCCATCGCCCTGTTAATGAAAGTCTATTGGGGCGGCCACGGACCTTGGCCTGTTCCGACCGATCCCACAATCCTCAGTTTGCGCGACTGGCTGGAGCCGCTGTTCCTGAACGGCGGCATCATTGGCTATGCGGTGGGCTGGGTTTTGCGCTGGTTTTGAGAGAATCCTGCTTGGAGCGCGGAAGCTTGCTCCCACTGTCTCGCGGGGGCGGGGTTTGCACCTCGCCCTGGGCGCAAAACAGGCGCAGCTTGGCGCCGGCAGCGCCCCTTTGACAGCATGAGCGCGCTGCTACACTCCATTTCGTGCGGCGGCCCCTTGTGGGCTTCGGCCGCAAGGGGCCGCCGCCTCACCATTAAATTCCCTTCCTTGACGCCCTGATGACGAACATGTTATAAGTTCGGCTTACGCTAACGGCTAGTTCTCTCTCCTAGCACTTCATCCTGAACCCTAATACCGTGGGTAAACTGCCGCGCGGTCAAGCGTGGCGGGCGCTCTTCGGCGCTATCGGAGGCCAAGTTGGTTCACAATCGTATTCCAAGCCCAAGCGTGGGCTTTAACGCCAAAAAGACCCTGAGGGCCGCCTTCCGGCGCGGAGTCCAGGCCGCTAAGCCGCTACGGCTCCTGGCCGCTCTTTTTCTCTTCGCGCCGGCCGCAGTCTTGGCGCAGACGCCAGAACCCGCGGGCGAAGCCAGCCTGAAACTGCCCGACTTTACCCAGGTCCAGTTCCTGGGCGTCGACGGGCACCGGCTGCTGATGTACGGCATCCTCTTCTGCATCTTCGGCCTGATTTTTGGCCTCACCATTTACAGCCGCCTGCAAAACCTGCCCGCACACCAATCGATGAAGGAAATGTCCCAACTTATTTGGGAAACCTGCAAGACGTACCTGGTGACGCAGGGCAAGTTTCTTTTTCTGCTCTGGATTTTCATCGCCGCCATCATCGTAGTTTACTTCGGCGTATTGCTGAAGTTTGAGGCGCTGCGCGTGATCATTATTCTGGCGTTCAGCGTCTTTGGCATTTGCGTCAGCTACGGCGTGGCGTGGTTTGGCTTCCGGGTGTACACTTTTGCGAACTCGCGCACGGCTTTCGCCAGTCTGAAGGGCAAGCCGTTTCCGCTCTATGAAATCCCCATCCGCGCCGGCATGAGCATTGGCATGATGCTGATCAGCGTTGAGCTGCTGATGATGCTGATTATTTTGCTCTTTGTTCCGGGCAGTTACGCCGGGCCGTGCTTTATTGGATTCGCCATCGGCGAGTCGCTGGGCGCGGCAGCGCTGCGCATCGCGGGGGGCATCTTTACCAAGATCGCCGACATCGGCGCGGACCTGATGAAGATCGTCTTCAAAATCAAAGAGGACGACGCGCGCAACCCTGGCGTCATCGCCGACTGCACGGGCGACAACGCGGGCGATTCGGTGGGTCCGAGCGCCGACGGCTTTGAGACCTACGGCGTCACGGGCGTCGCCCTTATTGCGTTCATCTTGCTTGGTGTGAAGAGCCAAGCCATTCAGGTTCAGTTGCTGGTGTGGATTTTCGTCATTCGCGTCGCCATGCTGGTGGCGGCCGCCGGAGCCTACTACATTAATGCCGCCATCGCCAAGATGAAGTATAGCCAGGCGGAGCACATGAACTTCGAGGCGCCGCTCACGTCGCTGGTCTGGATTACGTCCTTCGCGTCCATTGGCCTCACCTTTTTGGTCTCCTGGATTCTTCTGCCCAGCCTCGGCGGCAATTCCTCGCTGTGGTGGAAGCTTTCAATCATCGTCTCGTGCGGCACTCTTGCGGGCGCGATAATTCCTGAGTTGGTCAAAGTGTTCACCTCCACCGAGTCGCGGCACGTTAAAGAAGTGGTGTCATCGGCACAGGAAGGCGGGGCGTCGCTGGGCATCCTTTCGGGTTTTGTGGCCGGCAATTACTCGGCCTACTACCTCGGATTGGTGATGGTCCTGCTCATGGCGATTGGCTCGTGGGTGAGCGTGCGCGGCCTCGAAAGCATCATGCTCGCCGCGCCCGTTTTTGCCTTTGGCTTGGTCGCATTCGGATTTCTCGGCATGGGTCCGGTCACGATCGCGGTGGATTCTTACGGGCCGGTCACGGACAACGCGCAATCGATTTACGAGCTCTCGCTGATCGAACAGGCTCCAGGCATCCGGAGCGAAATGCAGAGAGATTACAACGTGGAGGTTGATTTCGAGCGCGCCAAAGAAATGCTCGAAGCCAACGATGGCGCTGGAAACACGTTTAAGGCAACCGCCAAGCCGGTGCTCATCGGCACCGCCGTGGTGGGCGCAACCACCATGATTTTTTCCATCATCATGGCGCTCACTTACGGGCTGACACAAAACGTGAGCAAGCTCTCTCTGCTGAACGCGCCCTTTGTGTTGGGCCTGGTCACGGGCGGCGCGATCATCTATTGGTTCACCGGCGCTTCGACCCAGGCGGTCACTACCGGCGCGTACCGGGCGGTGGAATTTATTAAGGCGAACATCCGCCTGGAAGGGGTGGAAAAGGCCTCAGTTTCCGACAGCAAGAAGGTGGTGGAAATCTGCACGCGCTACGCGCAAAAGGGGATGTTGATCATCTTCATTGCCGTCTTTTTTGTTACGCTGGCCTTTGCTTTCCTGGATCCCTTTTTCTTCATTGGCTACCTGATTTCGATTGCCGCCTTCGGGCTTTATCAGGCTATCTTCATGGCCAATGCGGGCGGCGCCTGGGACAACGCCAAGAAAATTGTGGAAGTGGAACTGAAGCAGAAGGGAAGCCCGCTCCACGATGCTACGGTGGTGGGTGACACGGTGGGCGATCCGTTCAAGGACACGTCTTCAGTGGCCCTCAACCCCATCATCAAGTTCACCACGCTCTTCGGGTTGCTCGCCGTCGAGCTTGCCGTCCGGCTCACTGCTCAGACCGGCGGCCTGCTGACGCACATCCTGGCGGCGGTGTTCTTCGCCATCTCGTTCTACTTTGTCTATCAGTCGTTCTACGGAATGCGCATCCAGCGCGCCGCAGAATCGAGCGCCAGCGAAATGCCCGACAAAATGGTCATCGGCGCCAAGTAGCGTTGATGCTCTCCCAAAAAAGCCGTCTCTTTTATCCCATTTGTCTCAAAAATCTCAAAGTGGCGTGCTAGGCTGGGGTTGTAACGCAGAGTTTTGTATTTAGAACTCTGCGGCTTTTTTGTAGCGGCGGTGTCCTCGCCGCTGGTCTTTGCTGAATAAAAGCACGCGGCCGAAGCCTGTGAGGGGCCGTCTCTACATCGAGCACTTGGAGCTAACTGATGACGTTCAATAAGATTTACGCATTCACCACGCTACTGCTGGTCATCGTTCTGGCAGGCGCAGGCGCTCCACTGCGGGCGCAGCGCCAAGCGCCTGCGGCACCGCAACCGGCGGCAGTCAACGCTGCCCATCCCGCACCACCCACCCCGGAAAATAAGCAAGAGGAAGCAAAAGAGGAAAAACCCGTCGTCACACATCATCAAGTCACCGTCGATGGAAAGGTCCTGAGTTATACCGCGACGGCAGGAATGATGCCGATCCGCGACGACGCGGGCACCCTCCAAGCTCATATGTTCTATGTCGCCTACACGCTCGACGGGGCGGGCGCGGCTTCGGAGCGGCCGCTGACTTTCTGTTTCAACGGTGGACCGGGTTCCTCTTCCGTTTGGCTTCAGATAGGCGCCATCGGCCCGCGCCGCGTG
>DASZAA010000197.1:0-4797 GCA_035945615.1 Terriglobia bacterium | reverse complement strand
AAACGGCTTTACGCCGCAGGGCGCTGGAAAGACGTGGTCTGCCTGACGCCGATAAGGCCAGGAGACCCGGCCGAAATTGATTACTATCGAGGCATGGCGCTGGCCAGGTTGAAGCGTTGGGCGCTTGCCAAGGAGTCCTTTGAGCGAGGCCGCAAACAGGCCCCCACCGACAAACGTTTTCCTACTGAACTTGCAGGCGTTGCCTTTGCTGAAAAGCGATACGGCACAGCTAAAAAAAATCTCAACGAAGTCCTGCGGCTTGACTCTAGCGACGAGTACGCGAAGAATTTTTTGGCAACCATTTACTTCCTCCAGGGCAACCTTCCCGCCGCAGTCGAGTATTGGAACCAGGTTGGGGCGCCTCGCATTCAAGACATTCACATCGAGCCGCAGCCTCGCCTTGATCCGCGGTTGCTCAGTCGAGCCTTTTCTTTTTCACCGGGCGGCGTGCTTCAAGAAAGCGACCTGCGCACCACCAACGCTCTGTTGAACTCGTTGGGTGTATTCTCTAATCCGCAAATCACGCTTACTCCCGCTGCGAACAGCGGCTTTGACGCCATTTTCGCGCCGGTTGAGCGGGGTGGTCTCGGCAGCGGCCCCATCGCAGACCTTGTGACTCTCCTGCGCGGCGCTCCTTATGAAACTATTTATCCGGAGTGGGTCAATATTCGCGGCAGCGATATAAACCTTTCTTCTCTGCTCCGATGGGACCCCAATAAAGAGCGGGTTTTTACCACAATTTCCGGCGCGATCAATCAGAATCCGCAATGGCGCTACCATTTCTCATTGGATGCGCGCAGAGAATACTGGAACCTGACAAATACATTTTTTGCCTCTGCCGCGCCGGTGGACGACATGCAGCTTGAGAAAATCGATGGAAGCGGTGGAATCGAATCCATTGTCAACGGCCGGCTGCGTTGGAATATGGGCGTGGATCTCTCAGATCGAACCTTTCGCAATGTCTACTGGAGCAATCCTTCGGCGGCGCAGTTCTTCAGGAACGGGTTTGCGTTGGAGTACCAATCCGGGCTTAATGCGCTCGTTTTTGATGATCCTGCACGGCGGCTGACCGCTGACAGCAATGTTTCCGCTCAGCTTGGCAAACTTTTTGCGCGCGGTTCTGATCCTTTTGCGCAAGCCGAGGCGGGCCTTCGCATAAAATGGTTCCCCCGTGCCCTCGGTGACGACTATGAAATGACGGTGCAATTGCGAGCCGGGCAGTCTTGGGGGTCGGTTCCGTTTGATGATTTGTTTATTCTGGGACTGGAGCGCGATAACGACCTTTGGTTGCGCGCGCATATTGGGACTGCAAACGGCAGGAAAGGCAGCGCGCCATTGGGAAGGAATTATGAGCTTGCTAACTGGGACGATGCGAAAAGCATCTATCACAACGGGTTTTTCAGCGTGAAAATAGGGCCTTTTCTTGACGCGGGGAAAATCACCGATCCCACGCGCGACTTCGGTGCGCATCAGTGGCTAGTGGATACGGGAGTCGAATTAAAACTGCGGGTGCTAAGCAGCGCAACCATCGAATTTTTTCTGGGAAAGGACCTTCGCACAGGACATTCCACGTTCTACGGGACCACTGGGAATTTTTGACGGGCAACCGTTACTCTGCCGTGACGCGTGAGAGCTCGAGCATGGCGGTGGAAGAAAGGGCCGCCCGCAGGTCAGGATGATATTGTTTAAAGTCCGGGCTGGAGGTCCGAACGCGAATGTCCCGGCCCACGAGTTGACCATTGTGTGTTTCCCAGTCCTCTGTGAGCAGCAGATTGTCACGATGACGCAAGTCGCGGTATTCAATTCTGAGACGGGGCCCCTGGAAAACAAGGTTTGCATACCCGTTGTAACCCACCGGAGTGCTGCCTACCCTTCGGAATTCCCGTTCATCATAAACTACAAGCGGGCCTTCGCCTGGCCTGTGGCGGGGCTTTTGATGGATCATCACCGGCATTCCACCGTGGCCAATGCAGCGGCCGTAAGCCTCGATGCCGCTCTTCCTGTGGCACGGGCCATAGACGGCCAAGCGATGCTGGTTGCCCCAAAACCAGAGCACGGGCTTGTCGATAAATTCGCGCAATTGGATTCCTGCTTTTGAAAAGGGGCGCTCAAACGAAGAATAATATTGGTGATGGCTGAGCAAAATAACGCCGCGCCCGGCAAGTCGGGGCTTCACGACGTCTCGCAGCCAGCGGACAAGCGCGGGAGGAAGGCTGCAGTCGCCTCCCAGATAAGGGAGGTTTTTGAGGTAGGCCACTCTTTCCAGCACCGGCATACCGACCGAGTTGTAGCCGGTGTCCATCCCGACGATGATCCAAGCGTCGTTTTCAAGAGAAAAAAAACTCGCCTTTTGACCCGCAGGGCGCAGCTTGGGGCCTGGCCTCATGCCGAGTCGAGGCAGGAAAACTTTAAAATAACCTTGGCCATTCGCGTACATTTCATGATTGCCATTAAGCGCGAAGCTTCCACGCGAGCCGAGAGGCCAGGCGACGGCATGGATTTGCTTACCACGCGGATCGCCCAAGCAATTCTCCTTAACTTCGTTGGCATCGCCTACGAAATAAATGTCGCCTAGATGGATGGTATAGTGCGGGTTAAATTCACGGATGCGGCTGGCAACGGCGCTCGCTTCCGGAGTCGCGGCGCCCCAATCCCCGGCCAAACTGACGCGGATTTCGCCGGTTGAAGGGCGTTCGCCATTTAACGGAAATCTTGCGGTCAAGGGGAAGATGCCGCAAGTAGAATCGCCTTCGTAATCTTGGAAGGGATGCCTGCGGCCGAAACGGTGCTGGAGGTAAATCAGAACCCAGACCATCGTATTGAAGAACGCCTTCATTTGATGGCCCATGGGCTTTCGGGCGTGGCGCCAGGAAAAATTCCTAAGCTGCGCCGCGCGGATATAATTGGCCCACATGGATCGGCGTAAGTTGAGGAGGTCTTCGAGACTGCGCTTGTACGGAACGTGGTTCGAGCCGTTCATGGTCCTCCTTACCGTGATCTGTCACTTGAGCGGCTGGCTCAGATTCATTACACCTTCCTGTTCCTATGGATAGCGCCGCAAGCGGCGTGAAACGTGGCGCCTGGAAAAGGAGACGCCAAGCCGCATCATACACCACAGCAGAGCCTTTTGCCTGCCACCGCGCTAGGCAACAGTTACCGAGAAATACCTATCACCATGGGGTTTTTGGCCGGCGTGAGGCTGGTAAACTGCTTCGATGATCTGCGCCGGTTGAAGGCTGCGGAAAATAGCGTCTCGTTTGTCTTAAATTTCTCAACGTCATTTGATAGACTGAGGTACGTGGCCAGAGACCGCCGCCGCAAGGCCGGCGTTCTCAAAGATTAGAGAATGGCAAGCACAGAAACACGTCAAATCACGGAACAAGCCCAAGAAGTCATTCAGAACCATTGTTTCTAATCTGTCAGATGTCCATCGAGGGAAAGGATTATGGATCTAAGGCGCATTCAGGAAGGCCTGCGGCGCGCACAGCTTGACGGCTGGCTGTTCTACGACCACCATCACCGGGACCCCATTGCCTATCGCATACTTGGTATCGCGCCTGCTATGTGCACGCGGCGGTGGTACTACCTGATTCCCGCCGAAGGCGAGCCGAAAAAAGTTGTCCATCGCGTTGAGCAAGCAGTTCTGGCGCTGCTTCCCGGCAGCCAGCAGGTTTACGCTTCTTGGATCGAACAGACATCCGCGTTGCGAAACATCCTGAAGGGCAAAAAAAGAATTGCCATGCAGTATTCGGCGTTGAACGCCAATCCTTACGTGGGGCTAGTCGACGCGGGTACGGTGGAGTTGGTTCGGCAAATGGGCGCGGAAGTAGTCTCCTCAGCAGACCTGGTGCAACAGTTCGAGGCCCGATGGTCCAAGGAAGCTTTGGCGCTACATCTTGAGGCCGGCAAAGCCGTTCATGAAATTGTCCGCGAATCATTTCGTATGATTCGCAACGCGATTACGCAAGACCGACCTCTCGATGAATACGGATTGCAGCAGGAGATTGTGCGGCTATTCGCGCAACACGGGATTGAATCAGAGGAGCCGCCGATTGTCGCAGTGAACGCACACAGCGGCGACCCGCACTACAGCCCGCAACCCGGAACAGCTTTCCCCATCCGGGAGAACGATTTCATCCTCTTGGATATTTGGGCCAAGCGGCGCGAGCCAGGCGCGGTCTATTTCGACATCACCTGGACCGGCTTCGTGGGGAGGGAAGTCCCCAGACGCTACGCGGAGATTTTCGAGGTGGTCCGGCAGGCGCGCGACACCGCGGTGGATCTGGCTCAAACGGCGCTCGCGTTTGGACGTCCTGTGCACGGCTATGAGGTGGATGATGCCGCGCGGCAAGTAATTATCCGGCACGGCTACGGCGATCTCTTCATCCACCGGACGGGCCACTCCATCGGAGAGGAAGTTCATGGCACGGGCGCGAATATGGATAATTTTGAGACTCACGACGAACGGCTGCTGATTCCAGGCACATGCTTTTCTGTTGAACCGGGGATTTATCTGCGCGACTTTGGCGTGCGCAGCGAAGTGGACGTTTATGTCGAGGAACACGGAGCGCGAGTGACGGGGGAATCGCAGCAACAAATTGTGCCCATTCTTGCCGCTCCACAAGCAGGTGTGTTAAGTTGAACTTTGCCCGCGCGGCTGCTGTCTGCGCCTATGGATCATCGTTTGAGCCTGGCAGTCGTATTTGCAGTGATCACCGGATCATAGTCCATGCCCACCGAAGCTGAAAAACAGGACGCGGGGAAAGCGATCAAGAGCGCGGTTTCCAAAAGGCCCGA
>DASZAA010000196.1:0-11861 GCA_035945615.1 Terriglobia bacterium | reverse complement strand
GGCCTCTGGCCGCCGGTCTTTACTAACTGAAAGCCGGCGGCCAGAGGCCGCCGCTACAACTTAAAGCCGTGGATTATCCGAAACATCTCAAGGAATATGCCGCCCAAAAAGCCGCGGCGATAAAAGCAGGCGCGTGGGATGCGGTCCGCGTCTGGTGGGCGGCGAGCAGCTTCCGCCCGAGCTTCCGTTACTTGCTTGAAACCGAAGCGCATGTTTATGCCTTTTCAATCGCCGCCAATGCCCTGCTCGCCTTCTTCCCTTTTACGCTGATTCTTCTGACGCTGTGCCGCCATGCCCTGCACTGGGACAGCGTCTACGCGGTCATTATCCAGCTTGTCCAAGCCAATCTTCCCGAAGGCGCGGACTTTGTAGTGAAAGGCCTCACGACCATGGCGGAGGCGCGCCGCCGCATCGAAATCATCTCTGTTGCCCTGATGTTCTACACCAGTTCCGGCGTCTTCCTGCCGCTTGAAGTGGCTCTCAACAAAGTCTGGAAGATCGAGCCTAATCGCAATATCTGGCGCAACATTTTCGTTAGCTTCCTTTTGGCCGTCGCGTCGGGTCTGCTTGCGCTGCTCTCGCTTGCGATTGCGGGCGGACTTGAAGGCGCCATCCACTTTCTGTTCGGCTGGATTCCCGGCCAAGTTGTGGTGGCGGCGCTTTCACGGCTGACGATTGAGCTGGTCTCCGTGCCGTTGATGATTGCCATTTACTTTATGATTTACACGCTGCTGCCCAATGGGAAAGTACCCGCGCGGCAGGTGCTTCCAGCGGCAATCCTCGCGGGCGTCGCCACTGAAGCCGTCAAACTGATTTACTTCCTCACGCTGCCTCTGTTTCACTTCCGCGCAACGTACGGCCCCTTCGCCGTTCCCGTGACGCTACTCTTCTGGGCTTACGCCAGCTCGCTTGTCCTGCTGTGGGGCGCGCACTTCTCCGCCCAGGTCCCAAGCCAACAACCATCGCTGGATTTTATCGAGAGGCCAAGCACGGCTGTGGATGGCGGCAGCGAGTGAGGCAGAAATTAGCATCGCTCAAGCTTGATGAGGGAATGGGAGGAACGCGGTTTCGACCCCCCTTGGTGAGATCCCACCCCAGTGGGATCTCACAGAGCACCTGCCTCTGGAGGTACCGGTTCAATCCGGCAAGACAGGCGTCAAATGCAATGACGAATTACAAGCCTAAAAACTTGCTCTAACGGCGGCCTTCGACGAAATACCGCCGCACCAATTCGCCGTTATTCCTAAAGGGGGCGCCGCTTGACGGAGCGTAACTGGAGCCTATCCTACTCCAGGGGCACTTCGCGCCCCCTAACTATCAAGGATTAAAGCACGTCCGCTGCCAAAGTGAGAATTTTCATATCTAAATGATAATAATTAACTTATATACACTAGAAGGTGTTAAAGACCGACCAAGTGACAATCTAACATGCCAACATTTTGTCACATGGCAATATATCGTCACAGACTATTACGCGATATCCCCAATTTGCGCATTCTGAAGTTTAGGGTTGTGCGCTTGATGCCGAGGCGCGCCGCTGCACCCTGCGGGCCGCCCACGATGCCGTTGGATTCCCTCAACGCCCGCAGGATATGCTCGCGCTCAGCCTCTTCCAATGTCTGCAGGCTTGGACGGTGGTCACGATCTCCTTTGGCTTCAAACTCGCCAAGTGGAATATCGAGTTCAGGGCCCACCGAGAGGATCACGGCCCGCTCGATCAGGTTTTCGAGCTCGCGGACGTTGCCAGGCCAATGCCAGCCCAAAAGCGCACGCAGGCTCTCCGGTGCGAGGTGTTGAATGCGCTTGCCCATTTGCAGGGCGTATTTCCGCATAAAGTAGTTAGCCAGCGTGGGAATGTCTTCCGTCCTTTCGCGCAGCGGCGGGATGATCACAGGAAAGACCTTGAGACGGTAATACAGGTCACTGCGGAAGCGGCGCTCTTTCGCCAATTCTTCCAGATCTTGATTCGTAGCCGCCACCAGGCGGACGTCCACGGGGATGGTGCGGGCACTACCAACGCGCTCAACTTCCCTTTCCTGCAAGGCGCGCAGCAGTTTTGGCTGGAGTTCGAGGGGCATGTCGCCGATTTCGTCGAGAAAAAAGGTCCCGTGATGCGCGAGCTCGAGCCGCCCGATTTTCTGTGCAATCGCGCCCGTAAACGACCCGCGCTCGTGGCCGAAAATCTCGCTTTCGAGCAGCCCGCTGGGTATCGCCGCACAATTCAGCTTGATGAAAGTGTGCTCGCGCCGTGCGCTGAGGTTGTGCACGGCCCGCGCGATTAACTCTTTCCCGGTGCCCGTTTCGCCCTGAATCAGCACGGTGGCGTCGGTCGGCGCGACGGTCTCGATCTTTTGCAGCACGCGCCTCAGCGCGGCGCTTTTGCCCACAATTTCGTTATATCCGGCGCCCAGTTCGCTTTCGAGATATTGCTTCTCTTCCGCCAAACGGTCATTTAATTCGGCCATCTGGCGGAAGGCAACGGCGTTGTCGATCGCAAGAGCCACTTGGCCGGCAATCTGGCTGAGCAGGTTCAAATCTACGTCCGCATACGCCCCCTCGGTCCGGCTGGCCACGCTCAAGGACCCGAGAGCGCGCCCATGGCTGGTGAGCGGCAGCCAGCATCCCGCCTTCACCCCCATATCGAGCAGGTGGCGGACGCTGCGGTCCGAAAAGCTGCGGGAATCCAGCCGGTTGATCATCAACGGCTGGCGCGTAGCAAAGACCTGGCCGGAAGGCGTGCCCTCGACCGGGACCACAAGCTCCTCGGCGGTGAGAATCCGGTCCTGGGGAGAAACCAACACCAGCAACCTCATTTTGTCGAGATCGGGATCGTAAAGCGCGAGGCTCGCGTATTCGTGCGGGGCGATTTCGCGCAAGCTGGCTGAAATGGCGGAAAGAAGCCTGCGGATGTCGAGATTTGCAATCAGGACGTTGGTGATTTCGAGCAGCAGCGAATCTTCGGCTTTCTTCCGCTCGGTAAGATCGCGCGTGATCTTAAAAAATCCCTGTAGTTCCCCCGAAGCGTCGCGCAGCGCCGTCATCACCATGCTGGCCCAGAACCGCGAGCCATCTTTGCGCGCGCGCCAGCCTTCGTCGTCACATCGTCCGCATTCGCGGGCCACGGCAAGATGCTCGCCAGGCTTGCCGAGTGCGGTATCTTCCGGCGTGTAAAACTTCGAGAAATGCTGCCCGGTGATTTCCTCCGGCGCATAGCCAAACAGCCGCCCCGCCCGGCTATTGATGCGGATCACGCAACCCTTGGAGTCAGCCACGGCAATGCCGTCAGGCAGCGATTCGAATAAACTTTCGTACATCGCGGGATTCATAGGTTTGAATCCCCCCGCGGCGTTTACAGTCCCGGCCGCCGCTACCGGCACAATACCGCCCGTTACTTACCAGCCAGCTTCATCAGCAACTTCCACTGCGGCTCCATAACCGGCATCACCGAAAGCCGTGGCAGCCGCACCAGCGCAAAATCGCTCAGGCCTGGCTGTTTTTTGATCTCTTCCAGCGTCACTCGGCGAGGCAACTCCTCGCGCGCTTCAAGGTCGACCACAACCAGTTTAGGATTATTTTGTTTGGAATCGGGATACGGGTCGCTCGCCACCTCGGCTGTCCCCACCAGACACTTCTCATCCCCCGTATGATAAATCAAAACCGGGTCCCCAGCACGAGCCATGCGGAGATTCTTTAACGCGAGGTTGTTCGAGACCCCGTCCCACACCGTCCGCCGGTCGCGCGCCAAGTCAAAGAAGGAATAGTGATCAGGGTCAGACTTCAAAAGCCATTTTCCAGGCACAGTTTCCTCCGGCCGGTCAAGATTAGAAATTTCTAATTGTAGCGCAGAATTTCGTTTTTAAAACTCTGCGGCCTTTCAGTGGTCCGAGCGACAAGCCACAGCGGATAGCGCGGACCTGCGTTTTTCAGGTCCGCGGCTCGTACCCAAGTTCCCGATAAAAAGCCGCGGCCTCAACAGCGAGGTTCGCGCTACAAGCTACAAGCTCAGCCTATCACGCCACATTGAGATTTGTAAGACAAATGAGATAAACGGGACGGTTTTCTGCACCAGCCCCCTTTCAGGCTTGACAAATGCGGAACATCACTCTAAATTGGCTGTTTACTGTCTTAAGTATTTACAATAGAGTTAATAGGCTGTCGTAAAACATAGGCGGGGGAAAATGAAGAGCGGCCAGCCGCTCGTGCAAAGAAAAACGCGAAGGATCTCCGAGAGCAGGCCCGGAGTTTGGCAGGGTCTCGCTCTTGCGCTGCTGGTGTTTGCCGCTCTTGAAATGGGCGGCTGTGGCATGGGAACAACCGAGCTTCCGGCCACCACTCAGCCCGGCGGACCAGGCTTTCTTTCGATCACCACACCGCAGCTTTCCGACAGTGTTCAAGGTCTGCCCTACACCGCGACCATCAACACCACCGGCGGCAGCAACACGCTGGCAGCGTGCACGGTGATCTCCGGCGCGCTGCCGCCCGGCTTTGCGCCGCCTGTGCCCCAAGGAAGCACCTGCATTTTAACCACGAACGGCCAGCCGGTCGGGGCTGCCGGGCGCTATACCTTCACCTTGGAAGCGGGCGATACTAGCACGCCCCAGCATACCGACAATCACGTTTACGACCTCACCGTCCGCCCTGAGTTCACCATCAATCCGCCCGCAATTCTGGACGGCATCGCCGGGCGCAGTTATACGCGCGTCTTCACCGTTTCCACAAACTTGCAGAATCACGCCGCCGGCCAGGTGATAGCCGGTTCGTCTGAGGCTGGAAACGGACCCGCCACCAATTGCTCCATCAGCGGACTGCCGGGCACGGTGGCGGCAAGCTGCTCGATTGACGCCAGCCAGGTAAACACGTCTATCACCATGCAGGCTGGGAGTGGGAGTCTTGCGGCCGGGACCTATCCTTTCAGCATCAGCGTGACCGATTCGCCCATTGGAGCGTCCAACCAGGCGCTTCCGGCCGTGCCACCCGGGACGGTGACGCTTGCGCTCAATCTGGTTGTGCGGCCTGAATTTACCATCACGCAGGCGGCGCTCGCCGACGGCGTACAAGGACGCACCTACGGCGTCTCGCCGCTTGCACAGCCGGTAGCTACCGATCTTTCTGCAACCGTCTTAAGCGAATCGGGCGAGCCCACGGAAGCTGGCAACGGTCCGGTGACCACCTGCACGCTGAGCGTTGCCTCCGCGAACCCAGGCCTTTCGGTGGCGCCCAATCAGAATAACTGTATGCTCGAAAGTGTCGACCCTGTGGCCATTGCACCAACCTATGGAGCGCAAACCTACAGCGTGACCGTCAGCGCCACGGACAATCCCATTAAAGATCCGGCTTCCGGCCAGATTGTGGTTCCGGCAAACACCATCACCAAGACGCTGGCATGGACCGCGCAGGCGCCCATTTCCTATTCAATCAACTTTGACACAGCAGCAGGACAGCCCGGCCAAGTGCCCGACGCGGTCCAAAACAGGACGTATGGTGCGCCCGCGAAAAGCGCGCTCGAGGCCACCGCCGTCGGCGGTCTATCAAATGAAACCGGGGCCGCCATCGTTGAGAGTGGCGCTTTGCCTCCGGGCTTAACGTGCGCGAATGGCGCGCCCAATCCCACGCCTGTGCTTATCTGTGGTAGCGGCGGCGCGCTCGTGACTTCAGCGCCGGGAACGGTCAGCTTTGCCGTTACCGCAAGCGATCCGGGTAATACGGCAACTCCCCCTGGATCGTCTTCCACCGATTTGCGCCAGCACGCAAGCCACGCCATCAACGTGGATAAGCCGCTCGCGCTGGCCACAAATTTCACCACTCCGCTGCCACAGGCGGTGGCGAACCAAAGCTACGGCGCGGCGCCTCTCACGCCCTTGCAATACACTGCCTCAGGCGGTCTTGGAGGATACTTGTTCACCACGGTGACCGGCCAAGCGGCGCCCGGCAACGGCTTCCCGGCAGGCATTGCTTGCAGCCAAGGAAGCGGCGCCGCCGCCAACGCCTTCTCTTGCGCCACGCCCGTGGGCGCGGTGATCACCGCCGGCGCGAGCGCGACCACGCCCTACACGCCCACCGTCACGCTGGATGACACAGCAAATGGCACCACGCCCGACGGCGCTACATCGAATACCGGGTTCAGCCAGACCAGCAGCTTAATGGTGAACCCGCCACTCTCGATCACCGCTGCAGGTTCGGCGATGCCCGCTCCCCCGCCGGGTGTTGTGGGCCGGACTTACGGCGTTGGGAGCGGATTTCAGGTGCTGGTGTACTCTATTTCCGGCGGTATTCAACCCTACACGATTACCGCCGTCAGCGCCACCGGCGCGCCCACCGCCGATAGCGTCCCTGCACCCATGGCCTGCGCCGGGGTTCCCAGCGCGCCAGCACCGCCCACGCAACTGGTGTGCGAGAGCTCCACCGGCATTGCGGCAAACCCTGGGACGTACCCTTTTACCGTCAGCGTTCACGACGCGGGCACAGCATCCGACCCGGTCTCGACGGTAACGCTTGGGCAAAGCATCGTGATCCATGCGGCGATGGCGCTTACCCCGCAATCCACTTCCCCACCACTCGCCGTGATTGGCCGCACTTATGGAGACGCGAATGTGAACTGCGGCGGCACGCCGTGCGCGCCTATCGTTTACAACATCAGTGGCGGCCTCGGGGGATACAGCGCCACGCCCACGATCAGCGGCTTCCCCGGAACGTTTACCTGCCCGCTTGCAGCTTCCGGCCTTTCCGGGACCTATTCCTGCTCCACGGCCGTCGCGGTGGGCGGAACGAACCCCGCCACGCTAAGCCTCACCGCGTCAGACACGGCCAACAGCGCAACCCCTGCCGGGACGCTCACAAGCAATTCGGTAAGCCTCGGCATCGCTCAGCCGCTTACGCTTACGCTCACATCGGGCGCGCCGCCGCCTGCCGTCGTTGGCCGCGCTTACGCCAGCGGTTCGGGCTGCTCGGGGGGAGCGTGCGCGCCTGTGGTTTACACTATCGCCAACGGAACCGGCGTTTATCCCGCCTCGGCCACGCTAACCACTTCGGCCGGGCCGTTTACCTGCGCGCTGGCCGGATCGGCCTACGATTGCTCGAGCGCGGGCATTACGCTCAACCCCGGCGTTAATCCGGCCCCGGAGTCTCTTACCGTCTCGGTCTCAGATGTTGCCAACGCTTCCACGCCGAGCGCGCCGGTATCGAATAGCGCCGCCACGCTCACCGTGAATCCGGCTTTGAACATCGCCGGGCCTTCGGGAACGCTGGCCATTGCGGTTGATGGGCGCTCTTTCGGCGCGGGTAGCACTTGCGGCGCATCCGGAACGGCGGCCTGCGCGAGTGTTGGTTACACCATCACCGGAGGGCTGGGCGGATATAGCCCAACACCTACGCTGAACCTATACCCAACCACGTTCGCGTGTCCGTTCGCTTCGACCGGCGCGCTTTCAGGAACCTACACTTGTTCAAGCGCGGGCGGCGTCACAGGATCGGGATCGCCGTCGGTCAGCATTACGGCTTCCGACACGTCCAATACGTCTACTCCAACCGCGTCCGCAACCGGCAATAGTGCAACTCTGCCAATTAGCCCTGCGTTGAGCGTCACGCCGCCCACGACAGTTAATCCCGCGGTTCAAGGGCGCGCCTATGGCACCGGGGTTGGCTGTAGCGGAGGCGCTTGCGCGCCACTGCCCTATGGAATCAGCGGAGGGACGACGTCCTACTCAACCGCGTCGCTCACAACCATCGCAGGAACGTTTGCTTGCGCGCTAAGCGGCACAACGTACAACTGTTCAAGCGGGGATATCACAGGCACGGTTGGAGCCACGTTGAACTTCTCGGCCTCGGATATCGCCGATGCTTCAACCCCTGCCGCCAGCGTTAGCGACAATACCAAATCGCTCACCATTGATGCGCCGCTCAGCCTGACTTTGACTTCCGGCGCGCCGGTTCCTGCCGTTGCAGGGCGTGCTTACGGCACCGGAACCGGCTGCACGGGATCGGGAGGAAACTGCGCGCCCATCACCTACAGCATCGCCAACGGACTTGGCGGTTACACGTCCTCTGTTGCGGTCACGGGTAGTCCCACAGCCTTTACCGGACTTGGCTGCACGCTCTCCAGTTCGACATATACCTGCGTAGCAAATCCACTGGGGCCGGCAACCTTGAGTCCCGCCGCAACCGACACGCTGACCGTTACCACCAGCGACACGGCAAACGCATCGACTCCCTCCGCGAACGTTACCAACAACCTGGCGAGTCTCACGATCGACCCCGCGATGGCTATTGCGCCTGCAACCGGCCAGGGGACGCCCGCGACGGCCGTGGTGGGAAGGGCATACGGGTCCGGCTCAGGTTGCAGCGGCGGCACGTGCGCCCCGATTAAATACACGGTGACGGGCGGCTTGGGTAATTATGCTTCAACGGCAAGCCTCAGCGAAACGCCGACGGCAGTGACGGGCCTTGCCTGCCCTTTATCAGGAACGACGTATTCGTGCTCGGCCGCTACGCTCGGCCCAACAAGCCTGTCTTCGGCGGCGACGGACACGCTGAATATGAGCACCACCGAGACCGGGAATGCGTCCACGCCAGGCGCTACCACGCCCATTGATACGTCGCTTACCTTGGCTGTCAATCCGATCCTTGCACTCAATATCACGCCGAATCCGATAAGCAACGGAACGGCGGTGACAGGCAGAACCTACGGCACGGCTGCGGCGCCGAATTGCGCGAGCGGACTCGCCTGCACGCCGCTCACATTCACAGCGACGTTCGGCACGGGGATTTATACGTTCACCGATAGCTCAACGTTGACGTCGAAAGGGTTCGCCTGTACAACCGGGGCCTCAACTTATAGCTGCACATCCGCCAACGTGACCGCCACCAGCGCGGTCGATCTGAGCACTGTGTCAGTGAAGGATTCGACCAACGCTTCAACGCCTGCTATCTCTTCCCCGCTGAGCATCGCCACGTCGATGTCAGTTAACGCAGCGCTCAGCATTCCGGCCTCGCCTGTGCCGGTCAATGCTCTGGTCGGATATCAATATTCGTCTTTCTTCACCCTTCCCGTACAGAACGGACTTTCCAGCGTGGGCATCGCGTCGTGGTCCGTCTACGCGCCAGCAACTCCGCCCACGAGCTTGCCTTGCCCCACAAATACGGTGAGCCTGCTTAATGGATTCGCGCTGAACACCTCGACCGGGGTTATCAGCGGCACGCCCACCACGGCGGGGAGCACTACCTTCGACGCCTGCGCGGCGGATGATCCCGACACCACCACCCCCGCAGGCCCCGGCGCATCAGCCCATCCGCCGGATTACAGTTTTACGGTGGTGAATCCTTATGCCTATATCATCGATCCGGGTACGACATCGGTTCAGGTGATTGATACCGGCGCAGGAGCAAGCGGCACGCTTCCAACCGCCCCCACGACAAGCGTCGGCTCGCTCACCCTGACCAGCCCGCAAGGCGTTGCCATCACCGGCGACGCCCTGGAAGCCGTGGCGATTGTAAGCACCAACAAGCTTGAGATCATCAACACCACAACGAATTTAGCCGTCACCGGTTCGCCGTTCTCATTGGCGAGCGGAACCTGCACCACAGCGAAAGGCATTGCCATTTCGGGCACGACGGGTTATCTGGTCTGCGACAATGGATCGTCTGCAAGCGACGTCTTTGTGCTTCCACTTGCGCTTTCGGGCCTCAGCGGATCAACCATTACGCCCTCAAGCACGATCTCTCTCGGCGCAAGCACCTTGCCAGTAGCCATCGCTGTCAGCGCGGATGGTTCAACTGTTATGGTGGCTGAGGCAACCACAACGCCCGGCCTGCAAATCATTAAAACTTCAAATGATTCGCTGGCCGGCGCGGTCGTCGGACTTACGGCGGCCACAACGCCCATTGCCGTGACCACCGCTGCGAACGGATCGAATCTTGATGCGTTCATTGCCGAAACCGAAGCAAGCAATCCAGGCCAAGTGGACCTGGTCTCGATCAATACGTCATCTCTGGCGGGCACGCTCGGCACTCCCATAGCTTTCACCGCAATCAGCACAACGAATCCCGAACCTTCGTGCATCACCGCGACGCCCGACGGCGCCCGCATCTACGTGGGTCTGCAACAAACTGATCAGATCGGCGAAATCGACAACACCGTCTCTACCCCCGTGCGCCTGTATCAGCTTTCGCTGCCGGCTCTAAGTGCAACGGCGGTGGGCACCGACTCTCCCGGAGGCGTAGCGATTCCCCCCCTGAATCCGCTATTAGGCACGGGCTACCGCGTGTACATCCCGGTGACAGGCGTTGGATCCGGCGGGGTTGTTATCCTTAATGACAACGGCGGCGCGACACCCACCTCTAATCCTTCATTCGTCATCAACGCAACTTCCACACCCGAAGGCATCGCTAACGTCCCCGTACCGCAATAAACATACCCACCGCGGCGGCGCGATGCCTGTACCCACGATCCCCTAAACGGATAGAGGTAGCCACGGTCAAGCCCCCGAAGTTTCGAAGTGCGTGAAAACTGCGACTGTAGCGGCGGCCTCTGGCCGTCGGCCTTTAATACCTAAAACCGGCGGCCAGAGGCCGCCGCTACAGCCAAGTCAGGGCACGACCAACAGCAATGCTTACAGAATGTTCGATCTCAAAATCGTATAAGATCAATTTGAGGGATGATGACGCGAGGATGAATGCGCGGTTCATCTAATATAGTGGCGCGGTATGCCCGATCCCTCAGGCCTTGAGGAACTGAAACCTTCATGATCCGTTACGATATTTCGCTGCTGCTGGAAGCTGACCTGCACTATTTCAACGAGGGGACTCATTACCGGCTCTATGAGAAGCTGGGCGCGCACCGCGCTATCGCGCCTGATGGCGCCGAAGGAACGTACTTCGCGGTCTGGGCGCCCAACGCGGAACGCGTGGCGGTAATGGGCGACTTCAATTTTTGGGACAAGGCCAACCATCCTTTGCAAGTGCGCGGGGCATCCGGGCTTTGGGAAGGATTTGTGCCGGGCGTGCTCGAAGGGACGAAATATAAGTTTCAGGTTGAATCCCGCTACAACGGCTACGCAATCGATAAGGCCGATCCATTTGCTTTATACAGTGAAATTGCACCGCAAAATGCGTCGATCGTCTGGAAGCTTGACTATGAGTGGGGTGACCGACTGTGGCTTGACGAAAGGCACGCCCGCAATTCAGCGTCGAACCCGATTTCCGTCTATGAAGTTCATTTAGGCTCCTGGATGCGCTCGCCGGATGATCCAGAAAAATTCTTTAGCTACCGGGATCTCGCTCCGCGGCTCGCCGACTACGCGACGAAGATGGGTTTTACCCACGTCGAATTTCTGCCTATCATGGAGCACCCGTACTATCCCTCCTGGGGCTACCAGATTACGGGCTATTTTGCGCCCACTAGCCGCTACGGCGCGCCGCAGGAATTCATGGGCCTGATTGACGCGCTTCACCAGCGGGGCATCGGCGTTATTCTCGACTGGGTACCGTCGCATTTTCCGACCGATGGGCACGGCCTTGGCTATTTTGACGGCACGCACCTCTATGAGCACTCTGACCCGCGCCAGGGTTTCCATCCTGAGTGGAAGAGCTTCATTTTTAATTATGGGCGCAATGAAGTGCGCAGCTTTCTGCTCTCGAGCGCGCATTTCTGGCTGGACCGCTACCACGCCGACGGTTTGCGAGTGGATGGCGTCGCCTCCATGCTCTATCTCGATTACGCCCGCAACGCGGGCGAATGGATTCCCAATCGCTACGGCGGCAAGGAAAACATCGAGGCCATCGACTTTTTGCGGACCATGAATTCAAGCATCTACCGCGAGTTCCCCGACGTCCAAACCATCGCGGAGGAATCAACTTCATGGCCCATG
>DASZAA010000195.1:0-5629 GCA_035945615.1 Terriglobia bacterium | reverse complement strand
CGGCATGAATTTTTTGCGGAAATTGTAGTCTGCGCCGGCAGTTCATCCCAAAAGGGAACGCCGGAAATTGCGGAGGATCGAAAGCCGAGCGCCCTATTCTGCGGGCAGGAGGCATTTTCGTTATATGGCCAAATCGCTTGTCATTGTGGAATCGCCTACCAAGGCAAAGACGATCAACAAATATCTCGGGTCGGAGTATACCGTCAAGGCCTCTATGGGCCACGTCATGGACTTGCCCAAAAAAGAGCTTGGCGTTGATCTAGACAAGGGATTCGATCCGACCTATATCGTGATCCCAGGTAAGAAGGACCTCATTGAGGAGCTGAAATCCGCAGCGAAAAAGTCGGACGCCGTCTATCTGGCTGCTGACCCTGACCGCGAAGGCGAAGCCATCTGCGCGCATTTACACGATCTGCTCGCCCGGAAAACCAAGAAAGTCTACCGCGTGATGTTCAACGAGATCACGCGGGACGCCATTCGCGAAGCCTTCGAGCACCCGGGGGAAATTGACTCGCGCTTGGTCGACGCGCAGCAGGCTCGGCGTATCCTGGACAGGCTGGTGGGTTATCAGGTAAGCCCGCTGCTTTGGGAGAAAGTGAAGCGCGGCATCTCCGCGGGCCGAGTCCAGACAGTGGCGCTGCGTTTGATTGTCGAACGCGAGCGCGAAATCCGCGCCTTTGAGAAGCGGGAATACTGGACCATTACGGCGCATGTTGAGGGCAAGAACCCGCCATCGTTCGATGCGCGCCTCGCCAAAATTAAGGGCGAAGACCCTGAGATTTCGAGCCAGGCAAGCGCAGACCAGATCGTAGCGGCGGCGCAGGCGGCCGGATTCACGGTTCAATCTGTGGGCACAAAGGAAAAGAAGAAATATCCTGTGCCGCCTTTCATCACGAGCAAGCTGCAGCAAGAAGCCGTCCGCAAGCTGCGCTTTTCCGCCAAGAAAACCATGATGGTGGCCCAGCACCTCTACGAGGGCGTTGACGTGGGCAGCGAAGGCTCGGTGGGGCTCATCACTTATATGCGCACCGACTCCACTCGCGTGGCCGAAAGCGCGCTAGCGGCGGCGCGGGAATACATTCAGAAGAATTACGGCATGGACTACCTGCCTGCTCAGGCTATCCATTACAAAAGCAAGAAAGGCGCGCAGGACGCACACGAGGCCATCCGCCCGACTGACGTTGTTCGCACACCTGATTCAATTAAGTCCCATCTGAGCACGGATGAGTTCAAGCTTTACAAGCTGATCTGGCAGCGGTTTGTGGCCTCGCAGATGAACCCAGCTATTTTCGATCAAACGACCATCGACATTAATTCCGGGGATTATCTCTTCCGCGCCACGGGGTCGGTTGAAAAGTTCAATGGCTTCCTTTCTGTTTATCAGGAAGGCCAGGATGATAAAGCCGCCGATGAGGATGCGGAAGAACTCAAGCACCGCCTCCCGGCCGTTGAACCCGGCGAGCGGCTGAAGCTGCACAAAATCGATCCGGAACAGCACTTCACCGAGCCGCCGCCGCGCTACAATGAGGCGACGCTGGTCAAGGCGCTCGAAGAAAAGGGCATCGGGCGGCCTTCAACCTACGCTAACATCCTTTCCGTCATTCAAAACCGCGCCTATGTTGAGAAAATGCAAGGCCGCTTTTTTCCCACCGAGCTCGGCATCATCACCAGCGACTTGCTGGTGAAAAACTTCAGCGAAATTTTTGACGTGGCCTACACCGCGCGCATGGAAGAAGAACTTGACGAGGTAGAAGAGGGCAAGCTGAAATGGACCGAGGCGCTGGATGAATTCTACCGGAAGTTCAAAAAGGAGCTTCGCACCGCGGAACGCGAGATGGTGGACCTGAAAGGCGAAGGCATCCCCACCGATGTGAAGTGCGAAAAATGCGGGAAGCCAATGGTGATCCGCCTTGGGCGCAACGGGCAGTTCCTTGCGTGCACGGGATACCCCGAATGCGACGGTACCCGCGACCTAACCCCGGAGCTCCAAGCGCAGCACGGAGGCGGCGCGGCAGCGCCGGAAGTTCCCGAACAAGCCTGTGAAAAATGCGGCAAGCCGATGGCGGTGAAGCGGGGTCGCTTCGGCTTTTTTCTTGCCTGCACGGGTTACCCCGAGTGCCGGAACACGAAGAAAATCGTGATGGGCGACGGCAAAGTAACAACCGTTCAGGACGTTCTGCTGGAAGAAAAATGCCCTGAGTGCGGCTCGCAACTTGTCATCAAGCACGGCCGCTACGGGGAATTCACCGCGTGCAGCAACTATCCCACGTGTAAATTCGTCAAGCGGCAAACGCTCGGCATTGCCTGCCCTGAGAAGGGATGCACAGGGGAAATCGTGGTGCGGAAGTCGAAGCGCGGCAAGACGTTCTATGGGTGCAGCCGCTACCCCGACTGCAAATTTACCGCCTGGGATAAACCCGTCGCCGAGCCGTGCCCAAGTTGCGGCTCGCCGATTCTGCTCGAAAAGACCACCAAAAAAGCTGGACCCCTGCGCTATTGCCCCAACGAAGAGTGTAAGTATGAGCACGCCGTCGCTTGAGCTTGCGCATGGACAGTGCAGCCCTTACGGAAACGCGACATTTCACTCGGTAGACGAGGGTTTTTGCTCTCGCAGATACTCGTAAACCCAAAGCCCAACTTTCTCGCGGAAAGTATCCGCAAGCGAGGGGATGCCGGCGGAGGGCTCGTCATAGGCGATTCTTTCCACGCGGTGCATCGGATAAAACGCGGTCATCATCGTCACTCGCGCCTCAACCTGATGCAGCGCCTGCCGCAGAAAGTCATCAAATAGTTCTACATTAATTCCGCGCAGCGTCACGCCTTCGGGACGCAAAGACACGAGCAGTCCCCAGATCTTTTCCCTGGGATTTACAAGGCTGGCGACGACGATTGAATTAGGTTGGATAGCTCACCTCGAAAAAGCCTTGTTACGGCGGTCTCTGACCACCTGATTTCAAATAGCAAAGGCCCGGCAGCCAGAGGCCTACTACAATTGATACGTCCGCGGTGGCTCTTCCACGTGAAGCGGGGCTTCCGTCATCCTCTGAACGTCTGCAACCGTCACTTCCGGGGCAACTTCTTTCAGCGAAAGCCCATCGGCCGCCACCTCAATCACGGCAAGCTCGGTGACAATCAGATCGACCACACCGGTTCCGGTGAGCGGCAGCGAGCAGCGATTGACTATCTTCGACCGGCCGTCGCGCGTGGTGTGTTCCATGGCTACAATCACGCGGTTCGCGCCGGCCACCAAGTCCATGCTGCCGCCCATACCCTTCACCATTTTTCCGGGAATCATCCAACTTGCAAGATCGCCCTGGCCGCTCACTTCCATCGCGCCAAGCACTGTCAGATCAATCTTTCCGCCGCGAATCATGGCGAAAGAATCGGCGCTCGAAAAATAAGCCGTGCCGGGGATTTCGGTAACGGTCTCCTTGCCCGCGTTGATCAAGTCCGGGTCCACTTCATCCTCGAGGGGAAATGGTCCAACGCCGAGCATCCCGTTCTCGGATTGCAGAATTACTTCAATCCCTTGCGGAATGTAATTCGCCACCAGCGTAGGAATGCCAATCCCTAGATTGACATAGAAGCCGTCTTTCAATTCCTTGGCAATGCGGCGCGCGATGATTTCGCGTTTGTCCATGATACATTCAATGACGTTGGCAATTCATTTGCTTTATCAGCTCTTTGCCCGCACGGTCCTCTTTTCAATTTTCTTCACATATCCCGTTCCTTGGATAATCCTCTTTACGTAGATGCCGGGCGTTGCGACGGCATTCGGGTCGAGGCTGCCGAGCTCCACCAGTTCTTCCACCTCAGCAATGGTGATTTTCGCCGCGGTCGCCATCACCGGATTAAAATTTCGCGCCGTCTTGCGATAGATCAAGTTGCCCCAACGGTCTCCCTTCCAGGCTTTAATCAAGGCAAAATCCGCCGTCAGGCCGCTCTCAAGCAAATACGTTCTGCCATTGAACTCACGCGCTTCCTTGCCTTCGGCAACCACGGTCCCAACGCCCGTCGGCGTATAAAAACCGGGAACGCCCGCGCCGCCGGCGCGAATGCGCTCGGCAAACGTTCCTTGTGGGTTCAATTCCATTTCGAGGCCGCCGTGCAAGACAAGGTCTTCGAGATGCTTATTCTCGCCCACGTAGGAGCCGATTAGTTTCTTGATTTGGCCAGCCTCCAGCAACAACCCTAACCCGGAGCCGTCGATGCCCGCGTTGTTGCTGATGATGGTGAGACCCTTCGAGCCTCTGCGTAGCATCGCAGCGATGAGGTTTTCAGGAATGCCGCACAACCCGAACCCGCCCACCATGAGGGAGGCGCCGTCCGGGATGTCCGCCACCGCAGCATCGGCGTTGGGAAATACTTTGTTCACTGCGCCGCTCCTCGGGCGATTTCAGCTTCTGAGCGCCAGTATACCTTGTCCGCGTTACGCCTTCATTCGGAGTCTCAATTTCTGGGCTTGTTCAAATTCGCGTTCGAGGGTTTCGTCCGCAAGATGATCGCGGAGGGTTTGAAGCTTGGCGATGAAAGCGTCGAGCGATTGCCGGATGTTTTCACGGTTCGTCGCGCAAATATCGCGCCAGAGGAGGTAAGGACTCTCGGCAAGGCGGGTGGCGTCGCGGAAGCCCGAAGCGGCCACATCCAGCGGCAGCCCGGGCTGCGCTTCAATCACGCTGGCCAGCGCGGTCGAGGCGAGTTGCGGCAAGTGGCTGAGCCAACCTACAGCTTGATCGTGCAACGCGGCATCCATGATGAGCACGCGCGCGCCGAGCGATGCGGCGAGATCGCGAAAGGCGATCACGCGGCGATCACTGAGATCATCTTCGCTCGTGGGGGTCAGCACGTAACATGCGTCCTCGAAAAGCGCCTCGTCCGCGTACTCAACCCCCGATCGCTCCCTGCCCGCCATCGGATGGCCGCCCAGAAACAGGGGAGAGCCGCCAAAAATCCGCTTGCTCTCCCGGCAGATCATCGCCTTTGTGCTGCCCGTATCCGTGATCAAGGCGCCCGGAGCTGCGGCGCCTTGAAGTTGCGGCAAAAGCTGAAGAATCGCGCCGACCGGCGCCGCTAGAATGACCAAATCCGCTCCCTGAACCGCGCGGCGCGGGTCTTCTTCCGCCCGGTCGATAGCGCCCGCGGCAAGAGCCTGCCTCAAGACTGTTGCGCTGTCCGAGCCCACGCGAACGCCGCCAAAACCGCTCCTCTTCAGCGCCAGCCCCCACGAGCCGCCAATGAGGCCCGTGCCGATTATGGCGATGCGCCGGAATGGACCGTCAGAAAGTGACAACGTTCACCTTATCGCGATGCTGGAAAGCGCCTTGAAAGTCTCGGCCAAACAACAAACAATCACAGCGTTCTTCCTACCGCGGGTGCAATCAGCTTCAACTCCGCCATTAGATCGTGGAACTGCTCGGGATAGAGCGCCTGCGGGCCGTCGCTCAAGGCTTTCTCCGGCTGATGATGGACCTCAAGAATCAAACCGTCAGCGCCCGCTGCCACCGCCGCGCGCGCCATGGGCGGCACTTGATCGCGGCGGCCTGTGGCGTGCGAGGGATCGGCGATGATCGGCAAATGGGAAAGCTTGTGCGTCACAGGGATAGCGGAAACGTCAAGCGTGTTGCGCGTG
>DASZAA010000194.1:0-3748 GCA_035945615.1 Terriglobia bacterium | reverse complement strand
CTATCGTTGCTTCTCAACAAACCGACGATCTCAATCTCATTCCATGATAAATGCTCATCGGTGATGAGACAGATGGGAATGGCCGAATACATACTGGACATTAATGACCTGAATTCCGAGACGCTGATGGAACGGTTCTGCAGGCTCAAGGAAAATGCTGAGAGTCTGAAGACGATGCTGGCGGAGAGGGCGGAAGAACACCGCGACGCTTTGGATGAACAATACAGATCTATTCTGGACGTGATATGGCCTGGCGGAGAGCGGGCGTTGGGCGCGGAGATGCGCGAGCTGTACCGTGAGGGCAACTAAGCGAGTTGAGTTCCCGCTAGTGTCCTGTCCCGCATAAATTTTGACAGTCCCTCGCGCCCTTGGGGGGGAGGGTGGGCCGCGGCCGGCGCTTTCTCCAGCCGGCGCGGGACGGGTGAGGGGGTTCCCGGAGGACGTCGTTGCCAAGAATTATGCGCCACACCAGACTAGTTTCATAGTTCGGGGTCTTTAGAAGTAACCGGAGGGAATGCGCTTTGGCTACAGCAGCCGTCAAATACTATAAGCGGGACTTTTGGGCTAAAGAGAACCTGAACTACGTTGAACCGCATTTTCGTCTCACCAAAGCGGCGAGAATCGTCAATCAACTTGCCCGAGGAAGAGAGTGCTCCCTGCTGGATGTGGGTTGTGGACCGGCAACGATGGCCACGCTTCTAGACGGAAACATACATTATTACGGAATCGACATTGCGATCCATAAGCCTGCCCCGAATTTGCTTCAATCGGACTTTGCTGAGAGCCCCATCGCGTTTGCTGGCAGGCGTTTTGATCTGATTGTGGCCCAAGGCGTGTTTGAGTACGTGGGTACCGTGCAGGCTGAGAAGTTTCGGGAAATAGCGGATCTCCTGAATGAAGGCGGCAGATTCCTTGTTTCATATGTAAATTTCAATCACCGGGACTGGCATAAGTACGGGCCATACAATAACATTCAATCGTTTGGCGATTTTCGTAATAGCCTCGAGCAGTTCTTCTCGATCGACAGGTTTTTCCCCACCTCTCAGCGCTGGCGCCACGAGGAGCCCAGGACGCCCGTGATGAAGGCCATTCAGATGCATATTAATCTGAACCTTCGCATCATCAGCCGCATATTCGCTGTGGAATACTTCTTCATTTGTACACCCCGGAAAACCGGGTAGCGCAGCGCGGCCTGCTGCCCCGGTCTACTGTCTACCATCTACCGGCTACCATCCATGAAAGATCTGAAAGAGAAAACGATTCGCGGGGGCTTCGCGAGGCTCGCAGGGCAAGGTGCCAATTTCGCCCTTCGCATGGGCTCGCTGATGGTCTTGGCCCGGCTGCTGATGCCGGCAGACTTTGGGCTAGTAGGCATGGTCACGGCATTGACGGGCGTTTTGGTCCTGTTCCGGGATTTTGGCCTTTCGGCTGCCGCAGTTCAGAGCGCGAATGTGACCGAGGATCAGATTTCAAACCTGTTCTGGATCAACTTACTGGTGGGCGTACTGCTCTCGCTTCTATTGGTCGGCGCGGCGCCAGCGGTAGCTGCGTTTTATCACGAGCCTCGCCTGGTGGCGGTGACGGCCGTTCTGGCGTTGAGCTTCCTGTTCAACGCGGCCGGGGTACAACACGGCGCGGTTCTGCAGCGCCAAATGCGTTTCACTGCCCTGACCATCATAAACACCGTCAGTTTGGCAGTGGGTACTGTCGCTGGCATCTGCGGGGCCTTGATGGGATACGGGTACTGGGCTCTTGTAATCATGACGGTTTTGCCCCCATTCGCCGCGAGCCTTGGCTACTGGCTAGCCACAGGATGGCTTCCGAACCGGCCCCGTAAGGGAAGCGGAATAGGCTCAATGATGCGCTTTGGCGGCACACTGACTGTCAATGGCCTTGTCGTTTACCTGGCGAGTAATTTCGAAAAAGTGCTGCTGGGCCGTTATTGGGGAGCCGACGCTATTGGGATTTACGGCAGGGCCTATCAACTTGTGAACATTCCAACATCTAATCTCAACACCGCAGCGGGCGAAGTGACATTTGCAGCACTGTCACGAGTTCAAGACGATCCTGGCCGCCTCAGGCGCTATTTCTTGAATGCTTACTCCCTGGTGCTGGCCATGACCGTCCCTCTCACGATCCTGTGTGCGTTGTTTCCCAGTGACGTCATTCTGGTTCTTTTGGGACCGAAGTGGAAAGCGGCTATCCCAATTTTCCGGTTGCTCGCGCCAACAATCCTGGTCTTTGCCGTGGCCAACCCCTTGGGGTGGCTGCTTCCGGCGGTCGGCTTAGTCACACGATCCCTTAAGATGAGCATGACCATTGCGCCGATCATGATTGTGAGTTATATCATCGCTCTGCCTTACGGGCCGAAGGGCGTCGCGTTTGCGTACTCGGCCGTGATGGTGCTGTGGCTCGTCCCGCTTATTGCGTGGGCAGTGCACCGCACTCCGGTCTCATTCGGCGACATCTTGTTAACCGCATCCAAGCCGGCGGCGTGTGGCATCTTGGCTGGGGCGTTTGCATTTGCTGTCCGACTGACATGCGGTCATTTGCTGCCTCCTCTTCCGCGATTGGTGCTGGAGAGCTCTGTCCTCCTCACGGTGTTTTCGGTGATGCTCCTGTTCGTCGCAGGGCAGAAATCACTCTATCTGGATCTCCTGCGTGGTTTGAAGCGGTCGCGGCCAGTTGACGAAGAGAGTTTGGTTTCGGCTTAGCCCCATTATTCCCAGTCCCTCTACCCGGCGAGAGGCTGGCGGGCGGAGCGAGTCAGATGCGGGGCTTCGGCCCGGCACTGCTGGGGATTTCTGGTTCGCCACGGCTCGTATGTGACCCGTGATAGCTTCTACCCGTGGGAATGGTTTTGAACACACACCTTCAGAAGGAGACAAATCAATGAACATATTGTGCGATTTCAAGGCGGATGATGCAAAGCGGCGGGAGGAGTTGTACCGGGGATCCGTCTTCCTCTATTCTCCCTCTCCCGCGACATTGAAGTTCTGTGAATTCACTCGCGAATTGATTGAGGCCGCCTTCTCTCCCTACGATCCCCGCACGGTACACAATACGCTCCCGGTGGAGCGGTGTGTGGAGATTCTGGCCGAACTGAAGCCGAGGTTCATTCACCACCCCAGGTCCAAGGAGCTCATTCGAGAACTGCTCGCCGAGCGCGGGTGCGACTTAGAGAAGACGTACTTCGATGTTCCGCGACTTCGCACTGCATACCCTTCCAATTACCTTGCTTCAGGCATCGCGTACGCCTTTCACCCCCACCGGGACACCTGGTACTCGGCGCCGTTCTGCCAAATCAACTGGTGGATGCCCGTTTACCAGCTCAACTCAGAAAATTGCATGGCGTTCCATCCTCGTTACTGGAGCCAGCCGGTAAAGAACGGATCGAGCCAATACAATTACGACAAGTGGAACAGGGAGAGCCGGCAAAATGCCGCGCAGCATGTCAAGACGGACACGCGCGTGCAACCGAAGCCGGAAGAGCCCATTGAAATGGACCCTCAGGTGCGTCTTGTCTGCGACGTGGGTGGAATATTTCTGTTTTCGGCTGCTCACTTGCATTCGACGGTGCCGAATACGTCCGGTGAGACGCGCTATAGCATTGACTTCCGGACGGTCCATCTGGACGAAGTATGGGCTAAATCGGGCGCGCCAAATATCGACTCTGCATGCACCGGAACGACGATGCGAGACTACCTCCGGGGGGCAGACGTCAGTCATATTCCGGATGAAGCAATTG
>DASZAA010000193.1:0-7007 GCA_035945615.1 Terriglobia bacterium | reverse complement strand
CTTCCAGCCCGGCACGTCGTAAACCACGCTCACAATAAAGCGCAGCGGCACGTTGCAACCCAGACCTTTTTCGGCGTCGAGGTCGTTGTTGTTCTGCGGGATGGCAGACTCATCCATTGCCGAGCGGAAGTCGGGCGCATTAGTCAGATTTTTGGACCAGGTAAAGTTGGAAAGCAGCGCCAAGCCGCGTCCAAGCGGGTGTCTTACGCTCACCCACCCGGCGTCGTACCAGCTTTGAGCGGAATTCTCAAGATAGTTGATCGAAGACACAGGCGAGGTGAAACTGGCGACGGGAAAGCCGGCTGGGAATACTGTTCCGGGGAGAAAACTAATGCTTTGATATGGGCGGCGCGGGTTGACTGGGCCGGGTCCGGGCGGCGCGTTGTTGATAAGGTGGGCGCGCTGCAGATGGAATCCACGTTCACCACGGTATCCAAGCTCCACCACTGTGTTGCCGCGGAACTGTTTCTGCACCGAAAAGCTCCACTGGTTCACATATTGCGGGGGCGGATTCAGCTGGGTGGCAGCATAGCTGATCGTTGTTACACCGAGCACTGCGGGGCCGAAGTTGAAACCGGTAAGACTAGGGATGTAATTATTGCTCTGGTCGGTTTCGGCAAACACCAACGGAGGCTGGTGCCGCTGGTTGCACCATGTATTGGCGTCCACTGGTGTATAAAACACGCCAAATCCGCCGCGCAGCACCAGGCCAAGCCGCCCGCCCATGACATGCGCAAAACCAAAGCGAGGTGCGAAATCAAAGTAGTTTGGGTTAACCAACCCTTTGGGCATACCAAGCTGGCCGCCGATAAAGAAATAAGGGGTGCCGTTGCGGAAAACAATGTTGCTGTTCGGATTATCCGAGTCCCATAGCGGCTGCGTGTACTCATAGCGCAGGCCAAGGTCCAGAGTTGTGCGGTTGTTCACGCGCCACGTATCTTGAACAAAGGCGTCCATAAACCACTGTTCAAGATCCATTACTGGGATGCCGGCCTGGCGCTGTTTGGCGGCAGGAAGACCCAACAGGAAGCTGGCCAGCCCGGCACCCGTGCCATCGTTTGAAGCGGTTTGAGTGGTGAAACCGTTGGTGAATTGATAGTAGCCCCGGTTGTCGAAGAACCCCCACATAGGCCAGTAGAAGAAGCGGTAATCTCCGCCCACCTGAAGCGAATGGCGGCCCATTTCGCGGTTCAGGATGTCGCCCGCCTGAAACACCGTGTCCCAGTCCTGCACGGGCGTAGCGCTATAGCTATCGCCCATCGGGGTGTAGCCTTGAACTCCGAAATAAGGCATCCCCCAAGCGCCCTTGCCGCCAAAGCCGACGCCTTGGATGCCAAGCTGTGAAACATAGTCGTTAGTAAAGTTGTTCTGCGAATAGCGGTGCATTGAAAGGCGCGACATGCCAAACCAAACCGTGTTTACTGTCGTTGGGGAAACGATATGCGTATATTGAACGGTGAGGTTTTGCGCCAGATTATCGTCGAAAGACCCAAACCCGGGCAGATTTTCGGGCGTAAAATCGCGCTCCTGTTCAAAGGTGTAGCGAGCGAAGATGCTATCTCCGTGACGCAGATTCCGGTCCACCCGGAGCATGCCTTGGTCGGAGTAGTTCCGGTTGGTACGTAAATCAAGATAGTTGTTCGAATCAGGACTAGGGGCAAGCGGGGCCGAACCCATCGACATCATGCCCATCCCGCCGGGCATCATGTTCGGCAGGGGCACGTATTGCAGCACCTGCTCGGAGACCGAATTTAAGTCTTGGGAGGGAATCATGTTCATTGCAAACTGCTGGCGATTGAACTGGGGATTTGACGGGCCGGCGGGCAAGTTAGGATTGTAGGCAGGGTTGGGCGCCGTGGTAGCGGGATTGTAGATGTTCTCCCCCGTTTGGCTGAAATCGCCGGCGCGCTCAGCCGCTGTCGGCACGGTGTCAATTTGGGAGAGGCCGTTGCTTAGAGTGAATTCTTCATAGTTCATGAAAAAGAACGTTTTGTTGCGTTGAATGGGGCCGCCCAGTGAAGCGCCGAAGTTGTTCTGCGCGAGGTGGGGAATATTGCTGGGGTCGGTGAACGTGCGGGCGTCAAACGAGCTGCTGCGCACGAACTCATAGGCGTCGCCATGAAGTTGGTTGCCCCCGGGTTTGGTCACAACATTGACTTGCGCCCCGCCTGCGTCGCCAAATTCCGCCGAGTAGCTCCCGGTCTGGACTTTGAATTCCTGAACCGCGTCCACTGAGGGACTCAGAGCCTGGGTATTAAAGGTGGGATCAGTGTCGGTTGAGCCGTCAAGCAGGAAGTAGTTGGCGTTTGGCCTGCCGCCGCCCACGCTGAGAGCGGAATTCTGCTGCGGCCGCCAGTAAAGCGGGTTGGTCGCTCCGGCCTGCGCGCCGAAGCCCTGATGCGCCCCCGCGGCCAGCAGCGCCAGATCAAGCACATGCCTCCCATTGAGCGGGAGGTCGTGCACCAAGGCCGGTTCAATCACTTCGCCAAGCGTGGCGTCCGAGGTTCTTAGGAGTTCGACGCCGGCAACCACCTGAACGCTCTGGCTTACGGGGCCAACGCTCAGGGTCCAATCGAGACGCAGCGCCTGGTTGACTTCCAGACGGAGTTTGCGGGTTTGGCCCGAAAAGCCTTGCGCAGTGGCTTGGATCACATAAGGGCCTGGGTCGAGGCTGGGGAAACTATACATGCCGTTGGATGATGTCGTGGAGACGCGCTCAAGCCCCGTGTTGGTTTCGGTCAACGTCACCCGCACGCCGGGAAGCGGAAGGCCTTTGGCGTCCGCCACCAGACCCGAGACCCGCGCGCTATTCGCCTGCGCGCGGGCAAGTGGACTAGCCATGGCCGCCATGAGAACCGCCGCGCACAACATTCGTCCATAACGCATATTGCCTCCCCTTGCCACTCTATTGATTTATTTATTATCAGTGGTAACAACGAGCATAGCCCTGAGCCAAGCCCGTCAGGCTGTTCGAGGGTACGTTAAAGCCAGGGGTGGGTCAATACAAGAAAAGGTTAGTACAACACTTAAAAACAAAGTGGAACGGGCATTTAATCTAATATTTATTGTGTAGCGGCCGCGTCCCCCGCCACTACAATTGCACCCTCTTCCGGCGTGAGAGGGTTCCAAGGGCAGCCGGACGGGTAAAGATGCCGCAGTTCAACTCATCACGCGCGCGTTCGCCTGAAGTTCTGAGAAACGCGCGGGCCGTTGGGTGAAAACCACCAAATCGCTCTCGACGGAGCCGCCCGCCATTCCCGTCAGCAGATCCATCTCGGAATCGCGCGCCGGCACAGGTTCGAGTACCGCCAGTTCTTCGAGCACGGCGTACACAATTTCATCTGCAGGCGCAAGCGGTGTTCTTAGCGCGCCTCCGGTGAACTGCAAAAGCAATCGTTCTTTCGACGCCTGCCAAACAATACACGCGCAATGGTTGATGGCACGCTCAAATCGCTCCCGTGCGGCATCTGTGATCTCTTCGACGGCTGCGTCGAAAAAGATTATCAGGCGACGCTCTTCTTCCAGCGCGAACTCCCGCACCATGAGCTTTTGGGTTTTGGCCGTGGCTTTCCAATCGACCTGCCTTGCGGAATCTCCGTCTTGATAGGGGCGTAGCGCGTAGAGATCGGCGCCCTGGCCCTTGCGCGCGCCTTCAAGCTCGCCCCGGGCCAGCAGGCGAGCCGCGCCCGATTCCCGCGCGGCTTCAACGGACGGCAGCACAAGGATCTGGTGGCCGGCCTGTAGGATGCGCTTCCGCCGTAGAATGCTGAATGGGAATTTGGAGCTGACCTCGAAACAGTCCTCTTGAGAAAGGCCCCGGCGCGGGAAGCGAAGCTCGACGCGCTCGCGCACCCTTCCACGCGCGGGAACGAACGGCGCGTATGCGGGCGCGGTCAAGATATTCCGCTCTTGTGGTGCGTCCTCAGACCTGTTCTTCTTCCGCCGCCCCGCCGTCACGGTGAGCGAATAAGAAGGAAATAGACGCTTCGAGTTTTGAATAGTCATCGCAGCGCGGACCGCTTCGCCGGCGAAGACGTGCTCCGGCAGCGCCAAATCTAGCTTCAAATCGCTGAGGACGGCCTTCGAAAGAATGCCGGAGACCAGCATTCCAGCCAGAAGAATGGCAAGAATCATGAAGAGCAGGTTGTTGCCGGTATTAACGGAAGCAACGGTGATGAGGACCGTGATGAGTAGATAGACCCCGCCCTCGCGGGTGATTTCGTATTCAAGCTCCAATCGTTGGCGCAGGGTCTGGCGGACGAGGTGCGGCACCACTTTCATCGCTACCAGTCCCACGGCCCCGAGCGCAAGGGCAGCGAAGAGGACGCTCAGTTCGTCGCGGCCTTCGCGGCGGAGCGTGCTCGCCGAAACCGCGAGCAACAGCGAAAGGGCCAACCCCACAACGGTCCCGGCAATGCCGCGCCAGCTGGCGCTCGGATTAGCCGTATGAGCGCGGTCGGGCGCGCTGGTTAGATTGGGCGATAAAGACCGGGCGCGGATTGAAACGGCCATAGCGTTCAGGCGTGAAACACAATCTAACGGTTAGAGATGATCAGCGTTTGCGGCGTCGGGGAAAGATCAAACCTTTCACTCCGCTCGAAACCCGCGTTCCGGAGCATTTGATCAAGTTCGGCAAAAGTATATGCGTCTCCAACGTCCGTGGTTTGAAGCATTATCAAAGCGAAGCCTGCGGCTTGCGGCGGTGTAATGCGGTCGTCGTTGGGAACAAACTCCACGGTCATCACGCGGCCCCCGGGCTTCAAAGCAGCATGAACTTTTCTGAGCAGGGATTCAATAGTTGGCGCGTCGAAATGATGCAAAAAATTGGTCAGCAGCACCAGATCGTAACCCGAACCGTAATCCTCCTTGAAGGCGCTCCCCTCGATATAGGCAATACGGTCCGCGACGCCGAACTCCGCGGCATTCCCCCGCGCTACTTCGAGGACGTTAGGCCAGTCAAGCTGGACGATATGGGCCTCAGGATTGGTCTTTGCGACTAAAATTCCATAAATGCCGTGGCCCGCGGCAATATCCAGCACCTTCAGCTGCCCTTGCCCGGCGCGCGCTGCAATCTGCTGGGCGATCGGCATCATCATGGGCATCATGGCCCGCGCAAACGTGACCCACATGGGGTGCTCCGGCGTCACGGCGCCATTATCGGGCATCGCCGTTCCGCCTTTTCGCACCGATTCTGCCAGGTGTCTGCCGCTTTGGAGGAAGTAGTCCGAAGCGATAAATTCGTGAACGCCACCCATGTACGCGGGGGAACGGCGATCCAGAAACAAGGCCGAG
Organism: Terriglobia bacterium; assembly: GCA_035945615.1. Lineage (GTDB taxonomy): Bacteria > Acidobacteriota > Terriglobia > UBA7540 > UBA7540 > RH2-MAG17b. The sequence continues at coordinate 1,715 of DASZAA010000193.1, read as the reverse complement.
TCCTCCGATAAGCCGTACCGGTCATTCTGCTTGGTTAGGAATCCCAAGATCGTAAGATAATCCGCAAGGATGCGAACGCCTCGCGGAGAGGCTCCACAGCGGCGAGCCAAGTCCGCAGCCGTGGTATGGCCCTCGCCCACGGCAGTGAAAAGGTCAAGTTCAATCGCGGCCTTTAATGCGTCGCTTTGTTGGTGCGCGACTAATGTATCGAATATCTTTGCGGGTGAGACACCTGCTTGTTGAGGCTGCATAACAGCTAGCTCCTTGAAGTCAGATTAGGCGCAATCTTTCATTGGCCAGCACGAAAGCCAGGCGCATCCCAAACAGCGTTTCAGGCGATGCGTCGTCTGTCCTGGATTCTCAATGCGCCCTTCCGGTGGCCCAGCAGCATATATCCAATCGTACCCTTAAATACAAGAATTTCATTGAGCGCCAGACTTTGACCAGCGCTTATATAAGAGGGTAGCGCGGACCTGCTCTTTTCAGGTCCGCGGCATGTAATTGCCAAGAGACAGGCCGCCGACCTCAAAAATGGAGGCCTGGTCTACGCACTTACACCCTCTCCCCCTGAAAGGGGGAGAGGGTGGCCCGCGTAGCGAGACGGGTGAGGGGCTGTCCTTTACAGTGGCACGGGTGTTTCTTCCAAAATTTCCTGGAGGATCGCGGCGGCGCGCGCGCCCTTCTGCGGGAGCGAAGCGAATTGCGAGCTCACCACGCAGCGGTGCGCGAAGACGGGAACGGCGAGACTCTTGAAGTCATCAGGGATGCAGTAATTGCGGTCTTCGAGCAGCGCCCGCGCCTGCGCGGCCCGGTAAAGCGACATCGATCCGCGCGGGCTGACGCCGAGGCTCAGTTGCTCGTGCTGGCGCGTGCGCGTGACGATCTCCAACAGGTAGTTCATCAAGTCATCGTCCACCGTCACGTGCCGCGCGGCCTGTTGAACTTCCGCCACTTCCTCCATGCTGATGACGGCATTAATTCCATCCACCGGCTCGGAAAGCGCCGAGTTGCGCAGGATTTCCTTCTCGCTTTCGGCGGCGGGGTAGCCGATCTCAACCCGCATCAGAAAACGGTCAAGCTGCGACTCGGGAATGGGAAACGTCCCGTGATGTTCCACCGGATTCTGCGTGGCGATGACCATAAATGGATGGGGCAGCGGATGGACGCCATTGTCCAGAGTTACTTGCGCCTCGTTCATGGCCTCGAGCAGCGCACTTTGCGTCTTTGGGGTGGTGCGATTGATCTCGTCAGCCAGCACGATGTTGGCGAAAACGGGCCCTGGCCGGAATTCAAACTGCTGCGACTGGGGGTTGAAGACGCTCACGCCGATCACGTCCGAGGGCAGCATGTCCGACGTGAACTGAATGCGCTGAAAGCTGCAACTGACGGAGCGCGCGAGCGCGCGGGCCAGCGTGGTCTTGCCCACGCCGGGCACGTCTTCAATCAGCAAATGGCCGCGGGCAAACAGCGCCACCAGCGCAAGCTGGATGACATCGTCTTTGCCCCGGATCGCCGCGCCAATGGCCGTCCGCAAGCGATCGAGCAAGTGGCTCGTGTCCGCCGGTCCGGATGCCGTCTGGATTTTTTGCAGAGTCGCCATAGTTTGATCAACCGGCTGTTCTCTGGACCGGCCGGGCAAAATCTGATATTTTTTTAACTGACAGCTCCAAGGGGTTGTAGCGGCGGCCTCTGGCCGCCGGTATTCATAAAAACCG
>DASZAA010000192.1:0-19125 GCA_035945615.1 Terriglobia bacterium | reverse complement strand
AAGGATCGCCTGCGAGAGATGCTCGGCCTGCTCGCGTTCCACACGCTCGATGTGGAAGGCGATGCGCTGCGCGGACTTCTGACCGATGCCGGGAAGGCGCTTCAACTCGTCAATCAAGCGCGCCAGCGGCGCCGCGAATGTGCCCATGAAGAGAACCTGAAGTAGTGAGCGAGACGTTGCCTCAAATTAATGAGTCGTGATGCCATCATGAAGCGGTGGAAAATGAATAGCCTTGGTTGGAACTCAAGGAATGCGAGTCACGGCCGAATGCCGCCTGGCTGGCGGGGATGGCAAACCTCAATCCGCGCCAGCGGCGCGAATAAATCGATGCAAAGCTGGTGTGGTGTCTCAAAGGTTCGTGCCTTAAATCTCGGTCCGTTGTACTCGTCACCCTGAGCACAGCGAAGGGTCTCAGTATTTGATTTCTTTAGAAATACCGAGATGCTTCGCTCCGCTCAGCATGACATCCACGTCGCTGAAATAAGTCACTTACTTCTGAGACACCACACTGGTTCACATTAAGCCTGGGATATTCAATCCTCCGGCCATGTTGCCCATGCGGCTAGCGAGGTGCTCGTCCACTTTGCGCGTGGCTTCGTTCACCGCGGCCAGAATCAGGTCCTGAAGCATCTCGCCGTCCTTCGACGCAAACACTTCCGGGTCAATTTGAACCGCGACGAGCTGCTTCTGGCCGTTCATCTTGACCGTGACCATGCCGCCGCCGGCCGAAGCGTCCACCATCAACTCGTCCAACTGTTTTTGCAGTTGCTCCTGCATTTGCTGCACCTGCTTCATGATTTGCTGCATCTGCTGAAGGTTTTTCATGGCTTACTCCCGCCTCAGGTCTTTGACGTCCATCAAAACGCAATCGAACCGCTTTTGAAGGGCTTCCACCGCCGGATCGTGCTGCGCTTTTTGTTGCGCGCTGGCGCGCGGCACGGCGGCCTGGGCTTCCTCCGAAGCCAGTGTAACATGGATTTTCACCGGCTGGCCCAGCACTCTTGCGCACGCCGAGCTTAGCTTTTCCTGGTGCTCGCGGGTCTTGAGCAAGTCCGCCGCCCACGCCCCCTCTTTGGGATACGTGAAGTGCGCTTGGCCGTCTTCAAAGCGCCAGCCGACCACGGGGTTTAGGCAACTGCTGAGGAATTTTGATTGTTCAAACAGCACGGCCTTGATTGCCTCGAAGCGTGCGTCTTCGGGCGCCGCCATGCTTTTAGATACTGCAGCGTCTTCCGGTGTTAAAGATGCGTGTTCGGTCAGCGCGGCGCCGGCAACGGGCGCTTCGCCGCCTTCGTTCGGGGGAGCTTCAAGTCCAGAGGCGAAAGAGTGGACCGGTTCGGCCGGTATCGTCCGCTTCGCCGCTGCCGCCGCGGCAGAGTCCGCGCGTCTCCAAGGCGGCGTGCCGCCTGATGAGCCTGACGGCGCGCGCTGACCCGGATTGTTTTGACCGCTTGAGCCACTCTGTGGCGCCGAAGCCGGTCCTTGGCCGCCGCTGCGCGCGGGCATGGCGGCCGCTTGCGACTTCAGCGCGCTGAGCAAGGTTTCAATCGCCACCAGCTTAGGAGCGTGCGCGAGCTTCATTAACGCAAGCTCCAGGTGAAAGCGCGGCTGCAACGAATAGCGCATCTCGTTCTGCGCGCGCAGGAGCGCCTGCAAGAAGCGCGTCAGGTCCTCTTCGCTGAGAAAAGCCGAGAGCTTTTCGAGAGTCGCGCGTTCGTCGTCCGGGACCTGAAGCAAGGGACTATCCGCGCCGCAGCTCCGCGCTACCATCAGGTTGCGCGTGTAGCGGGTCATCTCGCCGCAAAAGGCGGCGAGGTCGTGCCCTTCAGCCGTAAGCTGGCTCACACGCTCCAGCACGCCTTGGGTATTTCCTGCCTGAATGTCTTCGATTAGGGAGGCGAACAGCGCCGCTGGCACGACGCCGAGGAGTTGCCGCACGCGCTTCGCGTCTACCTTCTGGCCGCAAGCGGCGATGACTTCGTCGAGCAACGAGAGCGCGTCACGCAAACTGCCCTCCCCGGCCTGCGCGATGGCGCCGAGCGCGTCTGCTTCGGCTTCAACGCCCTCGCGGGTGCAAATCTCTTTCAACCGGGCGAGGATTTCGGAATAATCGAGCAGGCGGAACGCGAAATGCTGGCAGCGGGATTGAATGGTGGCGGGAAGCTTGTGGGCTTCCGTGGTGGCCAAAATGAAAAGAGAACGGTCGGGCGGCTCTTCCAGGGTCTTCAACAGGGCGTTGAAGGCTTCAGTGGTGAGCATGTGGACTTCATCAATGATAAAAATCTTGGTACGGTCACGCGCGGGCAAGTAGCGCACGTTCTCACGCAGCTCACGTATCTCATCAATCCCACGGTTCGAGGCCGCGTCGATCTCGAGCACGTCCACCGAATTGCCGGCGGCGATTTCCCGGCAAGACGCGCACTCTCCGCACGGCTCGACCGTGGGCCCTTGGATGCAGTTCAGAGACCGTGCCAGAATGCGGGCGGTAGTGGTCTTACCCACGCCGCGCGCGCCGGAAAAAATGTAGCCGTGGGCCACGCGGCCGCTCAGGATGGCGTTTTTCAACGTCTCGCTGACCAGGCGCTGGCCTACGAGATCGTCAAAACGCTGCGGCCGGTATTTGCGGGCGATCACCTGGTAGGACATGACTTAAAAGCTAGGGACATGGGCCAAGAGACAAGGAGCAAGCAAAAGAAATTCACGCCGCATACTTGAGTGGCACAGAACTTTCTTGTCGAGGGGCAATGCTAGGAAGCCTTTGTTGACTCTTGTTCTATGCCTCTTGGCCCTCGCCCCTTGTCTCTGCCTTTCTCTTGCCAAGCTTCGGGGATCCGCGGCACACGGAGAGGCTCGTTACCGTTGCTTCCTTCCGGACCTGGCGGGGTTCGCGAGCGTCCGTTGCACGGAACCCGAAGCCTGACGTTCAAAATGGTAGCACGCGCCGCGCTGCGCCGTCGATATCTTTGGAACTGCGTTTATAGCGGCGCGCTGTTTCGCAAGCCGGGCGACGGCCACCACGAGAGTTTGAGACGAATGAGACGGTTTCTATTAGAAACGCTGATTCTAAACAACTTCTTGGGTTCGTTCCGTGATTTTGGAGTGCGGGAGCGTGCTCCTGCTGTATTCCGCCGGAAGCTTGCTTGTGACGCGGGCGGGACACGCCTCCAGTCAAATCGGCATTGATCTGCCATGCTCTGTAAGGCTGCCGAGTCACTATGAGATTTCGAGACGAATGAGACGGTTTTTGTTAGAAACATTGATTTTAAAGGACTCCTAGGGTTCGTTCCGCGATTTTTTGTGTATTACCCATTCCCTCCCTGCCATTTTCTAATCTTCGGGACCACTCCGTAGCGCAGACCGCCGCCCTTTGCGGTCTGCGGCCTTTGAATGGGCAGAAAACCCGCAGACCTCAAATACGGAGGTCTACGCTACAAAAAAGCCTAGCACGCCACTCTGAGATTTTTGAGACAAATGGGATAAATGGGACGGTTTTTCACTATTTCTCTGAATTCAGACATCCATGGCAACCCCAGCCAGAAGAGAAAATTTTTCAGGTGACGGCCCATCTTCTGGCCCGCGTTACTGTCTCGCCCCGCCTTCTGTCTTTTCATTTTGGCCCTATGCTAACCTAGGAGCCGGTATGCCAGAGGGTTAGGCGGCCGGGATGGCATGAAACGGAATTTCGACACATTATCGGGCACGAAGTTTGATCTGGCTGTCATCGGCGGCGGGGTGAATGGCGCGGCCACGGCGCGATCGGCGGCTTTGCGCGGCCTGAAGGTGGCGTTGGTGGATGCTGGTGATTTTGCCAGCGGCACGTCGAGCCGCTCGTCCAAACTGATTCACGGTGGGCTGCGCTACCTTGCGCAACATGAATTCAAGCTGGTGCGCGAGGCGCGCCTGGAGCGTCGGCGGATGACGCGCCTTGCGCCTCACTTGGTTACATCGCTGCCATTTCTTTTGCCCATCTACCGGGGCGATCCGTACTCGCCACTCAAGATGCGCGCGGGGCTTTCGCTGTATGACTGGCTGGGCAATCTCGGTCCGAAAGACCGCCATCGGTTCTCGAACCCGAAGGAAACACTTCGCCGCGTGCCCGAGTTGCGATCCGAAGGCTTGCGCGCAGGTGCGATCTATCACGATTCGCTGACTGACGACACCCGTCTGACGTTTGAAAATGCGCTCGACGCGGCGGAGCACGGCGCGGCAGTGGTGAATTATGCAGAGGTTTCGCATTTTACCCCTGATGCTTCGAACGATGGATCGCTTGCAACCGCTGAGGTGATTGACCGACTGACGGGTCGCAAGCACGAGATTGCCGCGCGGTTCTGGATCAATGCGACTGGGCCCTGGGTGGACCGCGTGCGGGCTCTGCTGCCGCGCTATGACGGTTCGAAGACCATCCGGATGACGAAGGGCACGCATGTGATCCTGCCCTGTGTTTCCGCGTCCACGGCGCTGTTTGCGGCGATTCTGCCCGGCGAGCGCATTTTTCTGATGATGCCGTGGCACGGCCATTCGCTGCTCGGGACCACGGACACCGAATATGAAGGCGACCCGGCGGCGGTACGGCCCGAGGGCGCGGAGATTGAATACCTCGTGAAGGCGCTGAACCGCGTGCTGCGCGAGCCGGTGAAGACGGATTCGATGATCGGCGCCTACGCGGGCCTGCGGGCGCTGGTGGTCGAACGCGGGAAAAATCCCTCGGCGAACACAAGAGAGTACCGCTTTCACCGCGATCCGTGGGTGAAAAATCTGATCACCGTTTGCGGCGGCAAGCTGACCACCGCGCGCGCTCTGGCGGAAAAACTGGTGGACGTGGTCGCGTCTGAACTGACGGACCTTCCGGCGGAAGCCGCTTCCAGCCCTTCGCGGCACACGCCATTTCCAGGCGGGCATATCACGGGGAATTTTGAAACCTTTGTGGACTCGGCGCGCGCCGAAGCCGTGCGCGAATTTGGCATTGTGCGAGAGACGGCGGAGCGGTTAATCCGCGTCTATGGGAGCCGCTGGACGAAAGTGCTCGAACTGGCCCGCGAGCGCAAGGAACTCGCCGAGCCTTTGCCCGGTGCTCCGGGGTTTCTGGCGGCGGAGGTTCTGTTTTCCATCCGGGAAGAGATGGCCATGAACCTTGACGATTTTCTCCTGCGGCGCTCCGGGCTGAGCTGGATGATGAGCGCATATCCAGGCGCCGAAAACGCCGTGGCGGATATTTTTGTACAAGAGCTTTCCTGGTCCGCCGAAGAGCGCCAGAGTGCGCTCAACCGCTATCGAGACTCTATCTGGCCGGCCGCAAAGCTGATGACGCACAGCGGCTAGGCGCGCTACAAACACAAGAGCAAACAGCCGCACGCCCCGGGCGCATGACTAAACTCCGCATCTATTGGGAATTCTCCCGCCCGTTCACCTTAATCCCTCCGATGACCGGAATATTTTCGGGCGCGTTGATCGGGATCGCGGCGGCGCGTCCAAAATTTCACTGGCTGTCCATCGCGCTGGCAATTCTGGCGGCGGGGCTACTCAACGCGGGATCCAACGGACTGAATCAGATTTTTGATCTGGCGAACGACCGCATCAATAAACCCCAGCGCCCTCTGCCTTCGGGACGGATGGCGGTTCGGGAAGCGGCGTGGCTAAGCGGGGCGGGTTATGGCGTCGCGCTACTGTTTGCCTGGCTGGTGAACGCGCAGACGTTTGCCATTTATGTCTTTGCGGCGCTGGCTACGGTGGCTTATTCTGTTCCTCCGCTGCGTCTAAAGCGGCGCACCTGGGCTTCCAATTTCGTCATTGCGCTCACGCGCGGCGAACTATTGAAGGTGGCCGGATGGGCCGCCGTAGCAACCGTGCTCGGTTCGTGGGAGCCGTGGACCATCGGATTCATCTACTTTCTGTTTCTGCTCGGGGCGACGACGACCAAAGACTTTGCTGACATTGACGGCGACCGCGCTGCCGGGTGCCTGACGCTTCCGGTGAAGTACGGCGTGGAGAAAAGTATTCTTCTTATCAGCCCAGCTTTTATTTTGCCTTGGATTGTGATGGCCCTCGGCGTCTTCTGCAAAATCTTGACAGGCAATGCAGCGGCAATTCTCTTATTAAGCGCGTTCATGCTTGCTTGGGGCATCTACATCGTGAAGATGATCCGCCGTGACCCTCAGCAGTTCGTCCGTGAAGGCGAGAACCATCCCGCATGGCGGCAAATGTACTGGATGATGATGGTAGGACACCTGGGGTTGGCAGGAGCGTATTTGCTGAAATTGTGGAGGTAGCGCAGGGCTCCACATTTGAGGTTTGCGGGTTGTGGTTATGGTCACCCCAGGAACACCCGCGGATCTCTGATGCGGAGGTCTGCGTTACTCATCACAAACCGGGGATGAAACGCAGGCAATCATATAATGGCTCGATCTCTCAATCACCCGATCCCATCTCGCGCTCTTCACATCGCGCTCATCATTCCCGCCTTCCTGCTTTTTTCGATCACCTGGTATGAGACTGCGGCGCTGGCGGTGATGATCCTCCTTTTTGATATTTACTTGCTTCCCGATTTAGCCGTTATATCAACGCAAAATGAAGCTACTGCGAGCCTGCGAACCTCTCGCACAGACATGATTTTGTATCCTGTTGCCGTCTTGGCACTGGCTTTAATCTTCAACCATTATCTCGAAATCGTCGCTATGGCGTGGGCCTTGCTCGCGCTCGGAGACGGCATGGCGGGAGCGGTGGGGGCGATCTGGGGACGCCATCCGCTACCGTTCAATTGCCAAAAAACATGGGAAGGATTCGCGACCTTTATTGTGTTCGGTGGCGCAGGCGCGCTGGTGCTGAAGCTTTGGATGAGCGACTTGCCCCTCACCCGCAAGGGCCTCCTGATTTGTATCGCGGCGGCTTTAGTGGGCGCATTCGTAGAAAGCCTTCCTATTCGACTAAGTGACAACATCACCGTGCCGCTCATCTGCGGTGGATTCATCTTTTGCGCGGGGCTAGTTGAGCGTTCCGCACTGGACCGCAATCTGCCTTACCTCGGCGTGCGCATCGTTCTGGCGGTCGTGATCAACCTGGCGTTTGCATTGATTACCCTCGGTCTCGGCCAAATTACGGCTTCGGGCGCGGCGCTAGGGTTTGCGCTCGGTGTCGCAGTGTATATGGGGTTTGGCTACAAAAGCTTTTTGATTCTCCTCAGCTTCTTTGTGCTCGGTGTCGTCGCCACGCGCCTGGGCTACGCGCGCAAGCTTGAGCGCGGCATCGCCGAGCGTCGTCGCGGCGCGCGCACCTGGCGGGAAGCGGCGGGCAACATCCTGCCTGCCGCCTTTTTCTCGGTGCTGGTGATCACAACTCCGTATCAGTGGGCTTTTTTGATGGCATTGGTGGCATCGCTTGCGGAGGCGGCTGGGGATACTGTAGCGAGCGAAATGGGCAAGTGGCTATCGGCGCGCGCCTACCTGATTACCACGCTTGAGCCGGTCAAGGCGGGTGAAGACGGCGGCATTTCTGTGGCGGGCACAGCAGCGGGTTTTGGGGCGTCCGTGTTGGTAGTGTTGCTTGGCTGCGAGCTCGGTCTCTGCTGGGGGTGGAACGCGGTCATTGTCCTAGCCGCTGCATTCGTTGGCAATCTTGCGGATAGTCTTATCGGCGCCACGCTTGAGCGGCGAGGCCTAGTGACCAACAGTATCGTGAATTTTATCGGAACCAGTTTGGCCGGCGCGCTGGCGCTTGTGATTGCGCTCCATTAAACTATTGACGATTACAAATTATAGTGACGCCCAAGCGTTGTAGCGGCGGCCTCCGGCCGCCGGTTTTTCGGCGCTCAGAGAGCGCCGCTACAGCAACCGCTGTCACTATAATTTGTAATCCTCAGTAAGTGTCAGGTTATCGATTATTCGCCCTCGTCACTCATGCCTTGTCACTCGTCACGTGACTCTTATCTCTCGCCGTGGTTGCCTTCGTCTGTGCGAGATACCGCTTGCGGGCATCGCGGATGAACTGGCGGGTTTCTTTCAGGCCCAGCCAGCCTTTGATTTCCGTCTTCTTGCCTTCGAGCTCTTTGTAGATATCGAAAAAGTGCTCGATCTCCAAGCGTACGTGGGGGAACACTTCGTCTACCGTTTGGATTTCTTCATAGCGTGGGTTGCGTTCCGGGACGGCGAGGATTTTCTCGTCCGGCCCTTTTTCGTCCGCCATGCGCAGCAGGCCAACGGGCCGCGCCTCAAGCATACAGCCGGTGAACGTCGGCTCATCGGTCAGCACAATCACATCCACTGGGTCGCCGTCGGTGGCCAGCGTGCCGGGGATGAAGCCGTAATCGCCGGGATAGTGCATGGGCGAATAGAGCGTGCGATCCAGGCGGAAAACGCCCAGCTTGGTGTCGTATTCATACTTGTTGTTGCAGTTTTTGGGAATTTCGACAATCATCCGCACGATCTCGGGGCACTGCGGCCCTGGATCGAGTTGATTGAGCTGCATGATTTTGCCTCCTGGCTCGCGCTGAAGTGAGAATTTAGATGATATGCCGAGGCTGGGGCGAGTGCAAAGGGTGGTTCGGCCCTGTCAAATCCAATTGACTCCGCGCAGCCAAGGGTGCACAATTTTGTTTTAGCAGACCTTTACCTTCCGGGACGTTATGAGACCATGAAAAACCGGCGTTGGAAATTTGGCGTGGGTATTACCATTATTTTAGTGGTGGCGCTGTGGGAAGCGGTTTCGGGCTTTCAACAGAGCAAGACTTACTACGTAACAGTTAATGAACTTTTAAGCGCGAAGACCGCGCGCAATCATATCCGGGTGGGCGGCACGGTGGCGGCGGGGTCAATCGCGCGTCACGGCGACACCCTCTCGTTCCGCCTGTCGCAGAACGCCCAATCTCTTTCCGTGGTTTACGTGGGCACCGAAACCCTGCCGGACACTTTCAAAGACGGCGCGCAAGCGATTGTGGAGGGCAGCTACGCGCCCAACGGAATCTTCCAGGCCAATCACATCCAGGCCAAGTGCGCGTCGAAATACCAGGCCGCGCCGCCCGGCCCGAAGCGCACCAGCATGACGAATATGAGCGAGCTCGAAAACCGCGCCGCGCCTCATCCATAGCGCGCGTTACCGCAGGGAGAAGCAATGAATCAACTCGGAAGTATAGGCCTGATTTTTGGCTTGGCGTTTGCCCTTTACGCAGTTGCCGCTGGAATCGCGGGCGGCAAGCTGCGCAGCTTGAAGATCACGCGCAGCGCCGAGCGCGCCACGCTGGGCTTTTTTGTCATGATCACCCTGTCGGTGATCGCCCTCGAAGTCCTGCTTCAAACCAACAACTTTCATAACGCCTACGTTGCCACGCACTCCAACCGCGACCTGGCATTTTATTACAAGTTTGCCGTGCTGTGGTCCGGGCAGGAAGGCTCGCTGCTTTTCTGGACGTGGCTCCTCTCGATTTACACCGGCCTGGTGGTGCTCATCAACCGCAAGAAGAACCGTCAGTTGATGCCCTACGTCATCGCCTTTGCGCTGGGCATTGGCGTCTTTTTCGCGGGCATCACTTTCTTCGTGGCTAATCCGTTCAAGGAACTTAGCCTGTCATCTGCCAGCGGCCTGGTTCCGTTCACCGCGCCTGACGGCAACGGGCTTAACCCGTCCCTGCAATATCCTTCCATGATGATCCACCCCGTCTTGCTCTATCTGGGCTACGTGGGCATGGCGATTCCATTCGCGTTTGGCATGGCTGCGCTGGTGACCAAGCAACTGGGCGACAATTGGATTCGCGTGACGCGCCGCTGGACGATGGTGCCGTGGATGTTCCTGGGCGCGGGTCTTATCCTGGGCGGGCACTGGGCGTATAACGTGCTGGGTTGGGGAGGCTACTGGGCCTGGGACCCGGTCGAGAACGCTGCGCTGCTGCCTTGGCTCGCGGGCACGGCCTTTCTACATTCCGTGATGGTTCAGGAAAAGCGCGGGATGCTCAAGGTGTGGAACGTGGCGCTGGTAATGCTTACGTTTTTCCTCAGCGTTTTTGGCGATTTCCTCACGCGCAGCGGCATCGTGGATTCAGTCCATGCGTTCGCGCAATCGGATATTGGCATTTACTTCGTGGTCTTCCTCGCGCTGATCGCGGTATTTTCGATTACGATGCTCTTCCTTCGCCTCGACTTCCTGAAGAGTGAGAACAGGCTGGATTCGGTGGTCTCGCGCGAAAGCGGATTCCTTTTCAATAACTGGATTCTGATGGCGCTGGTCTTTGCGGTGTTCTGGGGCACTATCTTCCCGATCATCTCGAAGGCGGTGGAGCACCAGACGGTAACAGTTGGGCCGCCTTTCTTTAACAAGGTTGCCGTTCCGATGGGCTTGATGCTCCTGCTGCTGACCGGAATTGGGCCGCTCTTGGCGTGGCGCAAGACTTCTTTTGAGAGCCTCAAGCGCAACTTTACTGTTCCTGTGGCTGTGGCCGTGGGCGTGGGTGTGATCCTATTCGCGGCGGGGTTGAGAAATCTGTTTTCCTGGATGGCGCTGTTCTTGGGGGTGTTCGTGGCGGCATCCATCGTCGGCGAGTTCTATAAGGGAGCGCGCACGCGGCAGAAGAGCACGGGCGAAAATTTCGCGGCGGCGCTCTACAACCTGTCAGCGAAGAACACCCGGCGCTATGGCGGCTACATTATTCATTTGGGGATCGTCTTGATCTTTGTGGGATTGGCGGGCCTGGTCTTCCAGACGCACACCAAGACCTTGATGCAGCAGGGAGACATGCTGCAGGCGGGGAATTACCTGCTGCGGTGTGATAGCTTGAGCGGTGGCGATACGCCGAACTATACCTATCAGAACGCGGTATTCACCGTGCTCAAAGACGGCAAGGCGTATGCCACGGTTTCTCCGCAGCGCCGGTTTTACAAAACCAGCCAGCAGCCGATCAGCCATGTGGCCATCCGCAGGACGCTCAAGGAAGACCTCTACGTGGTGCTTGCCGGGCAAGACCCCGGCACCAACAAGGCGGTGATTGAAGTGTTTGTGAATCCGCTCGTGGTGTGGGTCTGGATTGGCGGCATCGTCATGGTGCTCGGCACGCTGATTGCCTTGATTCCAAGCCGCGTCGAGCGCGAGATGGCGCAGATTCGCCAGGCGCAGCTTGAGTCGCTGGAAGAACGCAATGCGATTTAACGGAAACGTGCGTGTGCATTCTTGTTTTTTCAGGCGGATTTCCCAGGGATGTCATTCTGAGCGCAGCGAAGAATCTGCTTTGTTCAAGGACTCTTCAATCAGAAGCAGCTCCTTCGCTACGCTCAGGATGACATTGCGCTGGGTTAGCGGTTCTGTCGCCCTGCGCTGCTTCATGCTGGCTGCGGTTGGAATGTGGGCCATTAGCGCGCTGGCGGCCACGCCCGCTTCAAAGCCAACGCTGGAGCAGGTGGGCAACCAGGTCTATTGCCAGTGCGGCTGCGTGACCGTGCTGAACCATTGCCCACACCTGCCTTCGGAATGCCAGAGCCGCGCGCAAATGCAGTCGGTGATTCTAACCGACATCCAGCAAGGCAAAGCGGACCCTTCCATTTTGAAGGATCTGGTGGACCGTCTTGGCGTTCATGTGCTCGCTTCACCGCCCGCCACCGGATTCAACCTGACGGTGTGGGTGCTGCCGGGAGTGGCGCTGATCATCGGTCTAGGGATAGTTCTCTTAATCGTCCGCCGCTGGCGCTCGAAGGTTTCAGGGGCGCGGGAAGAGACGCTGGGCGGGCCGCCGGATGGGCCGATTGATCCCAAGGTCATGGCGGCCGTGGAAGAAGAGATGAACAAGGTTGGAACGGCAAAGGATTGAGTGATTGTTTTATTGGATCATGGTTTGATTGCGTGATGGGTTTCTTTTATGCATGACGCCATAAGTCAGTGGGGTCTGATTCTGGTGCGGCGGGCAAAGCCTATAAGGGGCCGCCGGATTTTAATAGTAAAGACCGGCGGCCAGAGGCCGCCGCTACAGCGCACTGTATAGCGGTAATAAACAAATGATTCAATGATGCAATAACTCAGTGGGTTAATTAAACTTATGGCGCTTGTCATTGCTTTTGCCATTGCGATTGGGCTAGCGGTCTTCGTGGTTTATCCGATGTTGTCGGCGCGCGACGAAGACAAGTCAACCATGCCGCTTGACGTCACGCCCGCGGCGGATTTGAAACGCCGCCGGATGGTGATCTACGACAATCTTCAAGACCTTGAGTTTGAGTATCAGGCCAAGAAAATCGCTCCAAAAGATTACGCGGCGCTGCGCGAGAGCTACAAGGCGGAGGCGGCAAGACTTATGGTGGCCTCGCAGGATTTGGAGCGCGGGACGGTGGAAGACCGGTTCATCGAGAAGGCGGTTGCCGCCCGCCGGGCCGGTCTCAAAAGCAAAATTGCTGAGATGTACGTTTGCGGCCAGTGCGGTTTTAACAATCCCATTCCGGTAAAGTTTTGCGGCAACTGCGGATCGCCCTTCCCGGCGCCCAAGGCGTAGATTGCCGCGTGAATGCGAGGCGCGCGCAGCTTGGCGCAGACAATCGTGCTTGCCGCGAGGGAGACGGCGGCGAAATAAACCGTCCCAATTATCTTGTTTGTCTCAAAAATCTCAGAGTGGGGTGATAGGCTTTTTGTAGCGCAGACCTCCGTATTTGAGGTCTGCGGGTTTTCTGTCCATTCAAAGGCCGCAGGCCGCAAAAGCGGCGGTTTGCGCTACACAGCTTGCGTTGTAGCGGCGGCGTCCTCGCCGCCGGCTTTTAAGTGAAGACCGGGGCCCCTTATAGGCTTTGCCCGCCGCTACAAAACTCGCTGGTCGCGCCAACGTGAGAGCTCACAAACCATGCTCGATCCAAATCGGAATTGCCCGTTAGCGCACATGAATTATTGCAGTAAGCGATTGAACCAAAGGCGGTTAAAAGCGAAAAGAGAGCAAAAACATCAAAAAGGATTGTTTTACTTTTTTGCAAGTTATAGAAACTAAAGAAATATTAGAAGAGCAAAGCGGAGCAAACTGGACGGAAAAGCGGGCAAAATCGCTGCAACAGATTGAAGGTAAATGAATTAGAGCAATTCTGACAACAAACCGGAGCATTTGCAACAAAACAAAGGAGATGTAAGAGCCGGTCCCGGTTTGTTTCTGGTTCGTAAGGGCTTTGGGGGTCAAAAAACGGGAGTTTTTCCGGTTCGAAGCGGCGGTTGTAGCGGCGGCGTCCTCGCCGCCGGTCTTTATTATTGAAATCCGGCGCCCAAGAGGCTGCCGCTACAACTTGCGGTTCTAACAAATCATGCGGAATTCGCTTTATAAACTTGTGACGGCCTGCTGTTTTGCGGCGATGGTTTGCCCCAGTCCGCTGTTAGCGGCAGGGCGCATTGAAGGCATGGTGACCAACGGCACCCATAACCGCCCTGCGGCAACCCAGGAAATCCAGCTTTTGCAGCCGGGAAACGGCGGAATGCGCCAAGTTGCCGCGACCCGCGCCACCGCCGGCGGCCGATTTGTGTTTGCAGGCGATTCCATTCAGCCCAACACTTTTTATCTATTGCAAGCTTCGTATCAAGGGGTGGACTACCACACCGCCGTGCGCATGGGCGCAACGCCCAATGCCAAGGCGGACCTTAAGATTTATGACGCAACCTCTTCGGCGGCGCAGCCCTTCCGTGTCACGTCAGCTCGTTTTCTGCTTCGAGCGCAAGGCGACAAGATGCACGTGGAAGAGTTGTACGCCCTGCGAAACACCTCCGATCCCGCGGTCACGTATGTGAACTCCGGCGGCACCTTTCTGTTCAATTTGGCTCGGGATGCCGGCCAGCCGTCGGTGGCCGTCGCAGGCGAATTGAACATGCCGCTGCCGCAAAATACGCAGCCGGGCAAAGCGCCAGGGCAGTACGAACTCCGGTATCCTGTTAAACCCGGCTTGACGGTGGTGATGGTGGAATACGACGCCGACTACGCATCCGCCAGCTTCAAGCTCGCCGACAGTGTTCCGTACCCCGTCGACCAGATTGAAATGGACGTAGTTCCGGCATCGCTTGCGGTAAGTTCGCCGTTCTTTAAGCCCATTGGCGCGGACGCGGACACAGGGGGTCAGAAGTATGTAGCGGCAAACCTGAAGCAGGGAGAGGCCATTGAGGCTGACCTTCAGGGCGCTTCGCTCGCTGCCGCTTCCACGCCAGACAATTCAAACGATCAAACCGTGAAAGAGTTATCGAATCCGATGACCAAGGTCGGATTGCCCTTGATGGGCTGCCTGCTGCTGGTGCTTCTGTGGGCTATGGGCGTGCGGGTTTCCAAAGAATGGGCCAAGCGCGGCGCGGCGCGCCCCGGCAGCCCGGCGCAGAAGGAGCTGGAAGCGAAGATCGATAAGCTCCTCGATTCGCTCGCTAACCTAGATGAGATTTTCGAAGCCGGAAAGATCGCGGAGAAAAAGTATTGGCGCGAGCGCCTCGATCTAAAGGCCAAATTGGTAGTCCTGCTGAAGACCACGCCTCCGGCGTTCATCGAGGCCTACGCCACCCGGCACAATCATGGTTGAGGCCGTGCTCGAAACCCGGAATCTGTCCAAATATTTCGGCGATTTCCCGGCTTTGAAGGCGGTGTCGCTGAGGATAACGGGGGGCGAGCCGGTGCTGATCTACGGCCACAACGGCGCCGGCAAGACAACGCTGCTGCGCACGCTTGCCTCACTGTCAGCGCCCAGCGAGGGCGAGGTGCTGCTCGGCGGATTGCGGATGGATCAACATTCTTCAGCCTGCAAGTCGAGGATAGGGTTCGTTTCGCACAGCACCTTCCTTTATGGCGATCTGAGCGTCCGTGAGAATCTGGCTTTAGCCGGCAAGCTCTTTGACCTGCCTTCCCTCGAAGAGAAAATCGACGCCGCTCTGGGCTTGTTTGGACTGCGCGAGCGGGCCTCGCAACTCGTGAGAAGCCTTTCGCGCGGCTGGCAGCAGCGCGCCACGCTGGCGCGCGCCCTCCTGCACGATCCCGACTTTCTGCTGCTCGACGAGCCGTTTACGGGGCTGGACGCGGAATCGTCTGCGGGTCTTGAAGACCTTTTGCGCCGCCTCGCCTCGGAAGGCAAGGCGGTGGTCTTCTCCACGCATCGTTTTGCCCAAGGCGCTGCCATCGCGCGCCGCTGCGTGCTGCTTGAGCGCGGCAGCGTGCGTTACGATGGGCCGCCCAGCGAAGCGCCGGTGCCCGCTGAGCGCCCTCAGACCGTGGAACTGTAGCCGGCGCAGCCTCTGGCCGCTGGTTAAAGACCGTCGGGCGATGTCCAACGGGCCGCTGCACCACACCAGAAGAGGGCTTAGTTCGGATTATTCACGAAGTTCAGTTGTGCCAACAGGGGGGCACGGTTTTAACAGTGCCGTTCGAGCGGATTATAACACCTTTCTTGCATGGCGCTCCCGCGGCTCGTTCGAACGAGCCGCGGGAGCGTCATGCAAATGAAATCGGAAGGAGCGAGCTTTCCGACGGGGTTAAAACCCCGTCCCCCTATCCTAAGACCCGCGCTTCATGAATAATCCAGGTTAGGGCATCGTGTATTGAGCTCCATTTCCATGCGAAGCCTCAGTGTCATCTGGACACTCTTCGAGAAGGACCTCCGCCTTGAATGGCGGCAGCGGGAGACGCTCGCCGCGGTTTGCGTCTTCGGCGTGCTGGTGGTTTTTCTTTTTAATTTCGCCTTTCAACCGGGTGGGGAAGAGTCGCTGCGGCTGTTGCCGGGCCTTCTCTGGATTGCGTTTGCTTTTGCGGGAATCCTGGGCTTTAACCGCTCGTTCGCCGCCGAGCGGGAGAACGGCTGCCTGGAGGGTTTGCGCCTGACGCCGGTTGATCCCGGCCTGATTTATCTGGCGAAGGCGCTATCAAACTTTGTGTTTCTGGCCGTGGCGGAAGTGGTGATTGTTTTTGCCGTTTCGCTCTGGTACAACTTTTCCTTTTTGCCTTCGCTTAAGTGGTTTGCCTGCGTGGTGTTCTTCGGCACGCTCGGATATGTGGCGGTGGGCGTCACGTTCGCGGGCGTAGCCGCCAACACCCGCATGAGAGAGGTGATGCTGCCGGTGTTGCAGTTTCCGGTGATCATCCCCATTTTCATCGGTGCCATTGAGGCGACCTCCAGCGCGTTGAGAGGGGATTCACCCGCGCAATTTTTGAGCTGGGTGAAGCTGCTGATTGGCTTCAGCATTATATTTCTCGTGTTATCGTTTCTATTGTTCGAGTATGTTCTGGAGGAATAGAAAATGCAGTGGCAAGTGGCGAGCCCTTCGGCTTCACTCAGGGTAAACTCCGCGGGCCGGGTGAGGGAAGAGTAGGGAGTTTTAGTCGTTATGAAACAAAACAACTCCATGACGGCGCACGCGGTCCTGACGGCGGCGTGGATCGTCGTGGCGCTCTATCTAGGGTTTGTATACGCGCCGAATGAGGCGGCGCAGGGCAACGCCTACCGGATTATGTACGTCCATGTGCCTTCGGCCTGGTCGGCCTTGGTGGCTTATACGGTGATTTTTATCGGCAGCGTGGGTTACATCTGGAAGCGGTCGCAGCGTTATGACGATTTGGCCAATGCCGCGGGCGAAGTGGGGTTTGTCTTCTGCTGCTGCCTTCTCATTACAGGGCCGCTGTGGGCCAAGCCTATTTGGGGCGTCTGGTGGGTGTGGGACCCGCGCACCACGCTAACTTTTATCCTTTGGCTGCTCTTTGTAGCCTACGTGCTGCTTCGCGGTTTTTTTGTGAACCCCTCGCGCGCCGCGCTGCTTGCCGCCGTGGTTGGGATCATCGGCTTTGTCGACGTTCCGATTGATTACATGGCCATTCGCTGGTGGAGGACGCAGCACCCGCAGCCGGTCATTATGGGCGGTCCCGATTCCGGGTTGCCGCCCAAAATGCTGCTCGCGTTCCTGGTGAGCGCGGGAGCCTTTTTGTGCTTGTTCTTTTATCTGCTGCGGCTGAGGATGTCCATGCTGGCAACGCGGCGCGAGGCAAGCCGGCTGCGGCGCGAGTTCGAGGATGAGGCGCAGGACCGGCCTGCGGCGCAGCGGCTTTGAAAACATGCCGCCGGGACAGCGGCGCTACAACCGAAAGGCATTATGACGGACCCAAACGACAAATACCTGTTTCTCGCTTACACACTGGTCTGGATCGTCTTCATGGTTTACGCCTGGATTCTTTCCCGGCGGCAGTCGAGACTGCGAATTGAGATCAATGAGCTCAAGGCCAGGAAGTCCGCGGCGGACGGCAAAGGATAGGCCGCAAGCGCCGCCGGGCCGCCTAGCTCTTAATGTCCTCCGGCTGGCCGCGTGACGGTGATGGGCTGGGTGAGCACGAACCGCAAGGGAGCTTCAGAATGCAGCACAATCTGCTTCTGGCCCGTAAACGCGGCGCCCGCGGTTCCGGCGCCCGCGCCCGCGATGGCTCCGATCGCTGCGCCTTTCCCGTGGCCGGCCAGCGCCCCGATGAGCGCGCCAACGCCCGCGCCGCCGCCGACCGCAACCGCATCACGCTTCTTTTGCGACTTGCCCTCTTCACTCCAGGTGTTCGTAGAGATGGCGATGGGGCTTGCTCCCGCGGGTGTAAGCGAGGTGAGCGTGAGCGCAAGCACGGGTGGATGATGGAGCCTTCCGCCCTTATCCGCCGCCGTCACTTGGCCGTTCACAAGGCTACCGGCCGGGGCAATGACTATGCCATTCGCCGCCAGCGGCTCCGAGAGTCCGCCGCTGAATCCGGCGCCCGCCGTGGCCGTGGCGCTGCTAATGGCGTCACTCAAGTGGATATGTACGGGCGTCCCCGCAGGTATGGTGTAGGTGACGGTCTTGGGCGCTGGAGGGGGTGAATTTTGATCACTCTCGCGGCGCGATTCTTTCTTTCCCGCCATCTGGCCAGAGCCGCCCGCCACCGGCTGCGCGGATTGCGCCTGTTGACCCGGTTGAGTTGATTGGGCCGACTGGGCTTGCTGCGCCTCCTGGCTCGCCGTCTGCTGCTTATTTCCACAGCCCATATAGAGAATTGCGCATAAAGCCACGGCGAGGGATAGTAGCTGCAGTTTTGTTTTCATGATGAAGACCTCCTTGTAAATGAGGTTGCAAGCGGAGTCGCTACGTGCGCGCGTTCTCTGCTTGGTAAAGACGAATACCAACACTTTGGCGCTTCCGGCGATTTAAGAGTCCTGCCGGTTTTCCTGACGGTATCGTAAACCGGATGGCTCGTCAAGCGGAGGCACGACTACGTCCAATCACTAATAAAGACGCAGCCTATCCCCCATGGGCCTTACGGGCATTCATCCGCAAGCTTCTTTAATGCTTCTCCCGTGACCCGCATGGTGAGCCACTCTTTCATGACTGCGGCGCCGAGCGACTTATAGAATTCGATGGCCGGCGTGTTCCAATCGAGCACCTGCCATTCAAAACGCGCGCAGCCCTCGTGCACGGCGATTTGCGCCAGGTGCGCGAGCAGCGCCTTACCGATGCCTTTCTTGCGGAACTCGGGCCGCACGAAAACGTCTTCCAGATAAATGCCCGGGCGGCCGCGCCAGGTGGAGTAATTGTAGAAGAAAAGGGCAAAGCCCGCAGGCTGGCCATCCCACTCCGCGATAATGCAGCGAAACTTAGGATGGACGGAGAAGCCATCGCGGAGAATGTCTTCCGGCGTCGCCACGGCCTCTTGCGGGGCCTTCTCGTAATCCGCCAGCTCGCGGATGAATTGAAGAATCAAAGTAACGTCGTCTGGCGCTGCGGCGCGGATGCCGATCATACGGCCATTTTAGCAGAGGAGCGCCTGCGGTGAGCTGAGTGGGGCTGAACGGGGCCGCCGCTACAACGCACGGCTCTGGCGCCTATCAATTCATAGCATAAAGCCTGGCGCCGGGGCAGACGACCTGGACGCGGCTCTGATGAGGCAGGTGAATCACTTGCAGGCGAACACGCGCCACGCCTTCTCCAGAAAAACCCAGTAGACGAGCGGCGGCGCGGGAGACGTCCAACATGCGGCCTGGGATGAACGGGCCTCGGTCATTCACGCGCAGGTTGAGGGAGCGGTGGTTTTTAAGGTTGGTGACCCGGATTTCCGTGCCCAGGGGTAGTTCCCGATGCGCGGCGGTAAGGCCATTCATATTATAGGTTTCGCCGCTGGCGGTAGGGCTGCCTTGGCATTCTTCCCCATACCAGCTTGCAATTCCCACT
>DASZAA010000191.1:0-1802 GCA_035945615.1 Terriglobia bacterium | reverse complement strand
GTCATCTGGTCACCGCGCAGCAGCAGATTATCCGGCAGCCAGACCTTCAAATCCGCATAGAGCATCCGCTTGAGCGGCGTACGGGCCTTATTGAAATAGCCTGCAAATACTTTGGCCGGATGCGCCGGGTCAATCTGTTGCAGAAAATCGCGGCTGAAAAGAGATACGCGCTCGCGGCCGGAAAACGATCCGAACCAGGTTGCAAGCCGCTCCGCCTCATCCCCGACGGACAGCGCCTCCAGCGCAAGCTGGCCCCGGCGCAAACGATAGGGAAGTGATTGAAGCATTCCCTGCGTGATCGCGCGAGGGATCATGGAGACAATTCCGGCGAGCCTATCCGCGGCGTACTTCGAATAGCCTGCAAACACTTCGTCGCCGCCTTCTCCCGCCAGCACCACTTTGACGCTGCGAGCGGCAAGCTGGGCGAGGCGATAGAGAGCCACGTCAGTCGGCTCGGCCACCGGCTCGGCCCGCAGAGCGATCAGCCGGGGCAAATCGTCCGCCACGTCGGCGGGGTGAATGACGATCTCTTCGTGACCGGCTGAATAACGCCCAGCCACGCGGCGGGCGTAGGGCAATTCGCTGTAGCCTGATTCGGCGAAGCCCGCCGAGAACGTGCGCAGTGGCCGCGCGCCCAGCTCCGCCATCAGCGCCACCAGCGCGCTCGAATCTGTTCCTCCACTCAAAAATGCGCCCAGCGGAACATCCGCAATCAGCCGCAAGCGCACCGATTCGCGCAGACAGGCCAGCGCCTCCTGCGCCAAGTCGTCTTCAGTTCCTTTGTATTCATCCGCCACCGGAATGTCCCAATACGCTTGCGTGCGGACGCCCTCACGGTCAGCAAGCAGATAATGCCCGGGAAGCAGCTTATGCACGTCGCGGAAGAGCGTGCGCGGTCCAGACACGTAGCGGAGGGCGAAGAGATCGTAGATGGATTGAGGATCTGCGTCAAAGCGCGCGCTCGAAAGCTCGCCGAGCGACCGGAGTTCGGAAGCAAAGGTCATCCCCTCGCTTGAAAGGCGGTAAAACAAGGGCTTGATGCCCAGCCGGTCCCGTGCCACAAAAAGGCGTCGGCGCTTGCCGTCCCACAGCGCGAAAGCGAACATGCCCCGCAACGATTCAAGGCAATCCACGCCGCGCTCTTCGTAGAGGTGCAGGATCACTTCCGTGTCCGAAACAGTGCGGAAGATGTGGCCGCGCGCGGCGAGCGAGGTATGAAGCTCGCGGTAATTGTAAATCTCGCCGTTAAACGTGATCCAAATCGATTCATCCTCGTTGGCAATAGGCTGATGGCCGCCGGGCAAATCGATAATACTCAGCCGCCGGTTACCCAGAGCGAGATCGCCATCAAGGTAGACGCCCGCGTCATCGGGTCCGCGATGAGCGATAGCGTCTGTAGCGCGCTTGAGCTTTGCGGCGTCAGGCGGGGCGCCACTCAAAAAATTGTAAATGCCGCAAATGCCGCACATCGTCTAAGCAGCATACTGACAAGCCTCTCGGCGTGTCACGCTGATTTCCGTCCTTTTCTAATCCATCGGGAGTTCCCCCGGCTCTGCCGGGGTGGCAGGAGAAGTTTGACCGTTCCGGGAGTCAGCACTGAAATGCTCCTCACCCGGCTCGCGGAGTTTACCCTGAGCGGAACTACCGGGATTCTTCGCTTCGCTCAGAATGACAAGCGAAGGGCTCGCCACCCTCTCCCCGAGGGGAAAGGGTTGGGGAAAATAAGGGATGTCCGCCCTCTACTCGGGGAGAGGGTGCCCGACGTAGGAGGGCGGGTGAGGGGTTTTGCCTCAAGCATGATT
>DASZAA010000190.1:0-4647 GCA_035945615.1 Terriglobia bacterium | reverse complement strand
AATAGCGGTCATGCCCAGTAGATGGCTCATCATGAGAGCCGCAAGGATGCCGGTGGTAAATCCGATAGCGGCCCCAACCAACCGGGCAATGCTCACCTTTTGCAGGCGAATCTCGCAACCGACAAGAAGAATTCCAAGCACCAGGCCTAATATGGCAGATTCGAGCGAAGAAAGATGAAAAGGGCGCAAATGATATGAAGCGGCTGCGAGGATGATGACCAGCGCCGCTCGCACCGCAGTTATTTCGAACGACCTCACATTCACCACCTTTCCCCCCGGTGGCGCAGCATGGCGCAAATGACGCAATCATGCCCGCCACTTACAATTCTGGGTGCAAGTATACCACTCGCGCAATAAGGTGAAAATTGAGTAATGTCCCGGTTTGGCGTAGAGATGGCTTTGCGCCTCAATTTGCGGGTGGCTGAAAAGCCTGATCTGTGCTGTAGCGGAGGCCGGAGCTCGCATGGGGTCACGACAGCCTTTGGCTCGCTTTAACGACCATTCCCCTCGATTTCATGCCGGCTGGCGCAGCAGACTGCTTATTTTTTTCCTCTCAGTTTCGCCTTAATCACCACAGGCGTTCCCGCAAACCCGAACTGCTTGCGAATCTGGTTTTGAAGAAATCGCTCCACCGAGAAATAGAGCGGCCCGGCACGATTGGTAAAAGCCACGAACGTCGGCGGGGCTGTTCCCGCCTGGGTCAAATAATACAGGCGCAATGGCCTCCCAGCAGGGCTGGGCGCACGGTCGAAATCCAGCGTTTCAAGGAATCGGTTCATCTCTGCCGTGCCGACGCGCTTTTGACGCTCGGCGGCCACTTCCGCCACTGCGTCGAATAGGCGAGTCACGCGCTGACCTTTGAGTGCGGAAACAAAAATAATTGGGGCATAGTCGAGATATTTCAGGCGTTCACGGACGTAACGCGTGTAATCCTGCGTCGTGGTGGGGCCTTTGGCTACGGCGTCCCACTTATTGACAACAACAATCACCGACCGGCGGCTTTCGTGCGCGTAGCCTCCAATGTGCGTATCGAGCGCGTTGACGCCTTCCGTGGCGTCGAGCAGCAACAAGGCTACGTCGGAGCGTTCGAGGTGCTTGCGCGCCTGAATCACGCTCAGCTTTTCCGCCATCAAGCGCGTCTTGCCCTTGCTGCGAATGCCCGCCGTGTCGATAAAAAGAAACCGGCGGCCATTGGCTTCAACTTCCGCATCCACCGCGTCCCGCGTGGTTCCCGCGACGGGCGTGACGATGGACCGCTCTTCGCCAATAAGCCGGTTGAGCAACGTTGACTTGCCTACGTTGGGCCGACCGATGATGGCCACGCGGATGGCGCGATCCTCCAAAATGACTTCCTCTTCGTTGGACGGGAAATCCCGCGTAACGTGATCGAGTAGATCGTCGATCCCAAGCGCGTGCTCGGACGAAACCGGGAAGACATCTCGAATGCCCAGCCGATAGAAATCCGCCGTCAACGCCTCGGACTGGGCGGAGTCGATCTTGTTAATCACGAGAATCAACGGCTTGCCTTCGCGCCGGAGCAGTGCAGCCAATTCCTGATCAAGGGATGTCAGGCCAGCCCTGCCATCCACCACCAGGAGCCACTGGCTGGCTTCGCCCATCGCCACTCGAGCCTGGCTGAAAATCTCTGTGGCCATCATGTCTTTGTCATCGAGCGCAAGACCGCCGGTATCGATGACCTCGAACCTTCTGCCCAACCACTCGGCGGGTGCGTAGATGCGGTCGCGCGTCATTCCCGGCTCATTGCCAACGAGCGAGCGGCGGCGTCCTGTAATGCGGTTAAAGAGCGTGGACTTGCCTACGTTTGGCCGACCGAGAATCACCACGCGAGGAAGCTGCTGAGGTTTTGCCATGACTCTACCTATACTGCCAGAGCCGTAGGAATTTGTGTATGGAATGCCGCATGACGAGTACAGTTGTAGCAGCGGCCAGGGGCTGCCGCTAGGGCTGCGGGTGCTTCGCACCAACCTCACCACCGATTTTTATACAGGTTGCTCACGCCTGTGCCGGGCGATAGCATGGAATCGTATGGCGCTCCACCTCCCTGCAAGAGCCGCATGCTTTGCCCTGCTGAGCCTGGGTTGCCTAGCGGCATTTTCGAGGCCTACCTACGCTCAGACCAAACTTTATCTCAAAGATGGCAGCTACCAGCTTGTTAAAAGCTACCAAATCGAAGGCGATCGTGTCCGTTATTACAGCCTCGATCGCTCACAATGGGAAGAAGTTCCGGTCTCGCTCGTTGACTTCAAGGCGACACAGGCCGCCGCAGCCGCCGAAAAGGAGCAACAAAAACAGGTTTTGCAGGATGCCGAAAAGACGGCTCAGGAGAACTATCATTTGCCTGCAAACACAGGATATTTGATCGCTCCCGGTGTGAGGCTTCCGCAAGGCGAGGGAGTCTATGCCTACGATGGAATGCGTCTAATAACACTCATCCAGTCGCAAGGATCAATCGAGCGCGACAAAAAACGCACCGCGCTTAATATGGCGCTGCCGGATCCCATTCTGAAATCTCGTTCGCTGGTGATCCTGCCCGGAGCTACGGCAGGGGTGCGCATGATTAATCCATCTCCTGTGTTCTACGCGCACTTTACAGACGGAACGGGAGCCGACATCCAATTGCTTCGCCTGAAGGCGCGCAAGAACGACCGTATTGTGGAGGGCCTGGAAGCGCGATTTAAAGGAACCCCTACGGAGTCGCGGGCGGATATTCCGCTTGAGCGCGCTCAGGTGGCGCCTGGAGTCTACTCGCTGAAAGTCACGCAGCCGCTTACGCCGGGCGAGTACGCGCTGGCGGAAGTCGACCAGAAAAAGCTCAACCTGGACGTTTGGGACTTTGGTGTCGACTCGCTTGCGCCCAAGGCTCGCAAGTAAATACGTAGGCGCAGAGCGCCATAGTCAAAGGAGATGCTGCGCTGTAGCAGCGGCCTTTGGCTGCCCGTCTTTGCTATTAAAAACGGGCGGCGACACGCCGCCGCTATGCTGCGGACCCAACTGGCTCGCTTTCGAGTGGGACCACATTCGGCCGCAGACCGGCTTTGGAAAGCAGCCAGTAGATGACAAAACCGATGATGAATGAGAAGAGTACGGCTGGCCGGTCCGCCTTCACCCAGGAAGCGGGGACGCCAGGAATGTAGCTTAGAATTCCCACCACGAATCCCACCGCCCAGGCGATGTAGCCTGCCCAGTTGATGCCTTCACGCGGCCCCGACCAATTCTTATCCGCCAGCAAATAGTCTGCGGCCATAGCGCCGCAAATGGGTCCGAAGGATGCGCCCACGATGGTGAAAAAGGTAATTAAGTTTTGTGCGACGCCGCTGACGGCCAGCAGCATTCCGATGGTGACCGCGACGAATGTCGAAAGACGCCGCGGGACGCGCGGCAGCATGGTGGCGAAACTGTTCGAGGCGATAAAGGTGCAAAAGCAGGTCGGCACCATCGAAGCAGCGGCAAAAAGAAAGAACATGATGGGCGCGATGCCGCCGCCCGAGGCGGAAATCGCAGCTGCGAAGTCGTAATTGCGAGCGCCGGGCGTATTGCCGATATGCCCGGCTACCGCAAGGATGGGCAGCCCGCCGGCAATGACAATCGCCAGCACAATACCCGTAAGGCCGCCGAGAACCACGTCGCGCCGGCGCCGGTTGCTCATGCAGAAGTCCGCGCCCGCCGCGCCCGCCGTGGCAAAGAACCCGATGACAATCGCCAGCACGGCAAGAAAGCCTCCCATCGTGTCATGATGCTCAGGCCGGTAATGGCTGATGCCGCCCTTGTTTGCCCAGAACACAATCAGGATCATGATAAGCGGCACCCAGTTAAGGAATTGCGCCAGCCGCGCCACGTAACCGATGCCCTTTATCGCTACCCAGGCCAGGACATAGGCCCACACAATGGCAATAATGGTGAACAGAGTCTTTGAGCTGTTATGCAAGCCGCTCATGATGTAGTCGGTGGCGAAATAGGTGGCGATGGCAAACCACCCGATCTGCAAGACACCCATGAGAAGCCCAGGCATAATGTAACCTCCCCGCGTGCCAAACGTGGAGGTGCCCACGATGTAAAGCGTGCGTCCGGTCTTCATACCGAGCATCCCCGGAGCGTAGTAATACAAGGCGAAGCAGAGAAGCCCTGCGACAAGGAGCGCAATCATGCAGGTTCCGGGGCTTGCCAGGCTGATCGTAGGCCCGGCGAGACCTAGATAGAACGCCACCCAAAGGAAAACCCCCGCGTAGGCGGGAAACGTATTCTTGTACCACGGCGCGCGGTTGGAAAGCGGGTTGGGAACAGAAGACTTCACATAGTCCGGCAAAGATGCGGCCATACACACTCCCTCAGTTCGAGATCGACTGCATTAAGGCTGGCGGAAAGCATAGAACGGACACGCCTCGGATTCAAGTCCTATCCTTGGGAAGTGAATTGGACCGGCTGGAGAAGATGGAAGCTTTGAAAGGAATCGGATCGGAACGCGGCCTTTAAGTGGTCCCAACGACTTCGCAAGCTATGAGCCAAGCTCTCAAACCGGCCTGGTCGTAGGCACCCCATCTAAGGAAATTCCTTGACAACGCCGTCTTTATTCTTTTAATCTGTACACTTATGTATAGTATGTGTGTTTTCATGCAGTTAAAGAGAGAA
>DASZAA010000189.1:0-5759 GCA_035945615.1 Terriglobia bacterium | reverse complement strand
TGCGGGGCAAATAGCTCTTTTGCAGTTCCCGCGCAACTTCCGGAAAGGTGAACCACGCGGGCAACTCGCGCCCCTCCGCAAGGCGGCGGCGCAATTCGGTGCCGGAAATATTCAGCACGCGGGCGCCCGCCGGAACTTCGGGTTCGGGGACGTAAGTATCCTGATCCTCCAGATAAACCAGCATCTGGAAAGGAACCATCGTCACGCCCAATTCTTTTTCGTTGGATTTCAACATCTCCTGCGCGTCGTATGGACCATAGAACGGCTTGCCGTCAACGTCTTTGCCGGGACCGGCATGGTCCCGCCCGACGATGAAGTGTGTGCAACCGTGATTCTTGCGGATGATAGCGTGCCACAGCGCCTCGCGCGGGCCGCCCATCCGCATGGCCAGAGGCAGCAGGGACAGCCGCACAGTGTCCTTAGGATATTTGGGCAGCATGGATTGATAGCAGCGCACGCGCACATAGTATTCAACATCGCCAGGCTTAGTCATGCCCACCGAAGGATGAATCAAAAGATTGGCTTCAACCTTTTTCGCCGCCCTCATGGTCAATTCCTGATGGGCGCGGTGCATCGGATTGCGCGTCTGAAAAGCGACCACCCTTCTCCACCCAAGCCGCGAAAATTCGGCGCGCAACTCGGCCGGGGTCAGCCGCAATAAACGGAAATCGTAGTGCGAAGGAAGGCGGACGCCTTCAAGCCGCCCACCCACATACCAGGGGTTGGCTTGTTTCAGCAGATAAGCCACGCCGGGGTGGGCTATGCTGGTGGTCCCGAAAACCGCCTTGGCCTCCGCTTCCCGGTCCGGCTTCCACACTTCTTCAACATGGAGCACGGCCAGCATTACGCCTTCCGGGTCGCGCAGCGCAACGTTACTGTTCTTTCCCAGTTTTTTAGTGAAATCCTCCGTCACGTCCAGCGTGATGGGCATAGGCCACAGCGTCCCGTCTTTCAGGTGCATGTTGTGGCATGTGCCTTCATAATCGGCGCGCGTCATGAAGCCATGGAGCGGAGAAAACCCTCCGCTCAACAGCAGTTCAAGGTCGCAAAGCTGGCGGCCTGTGAGATCCCAAGAAGGCCAGTCTCTCGATTCCGCCTTGATTTCTTCTGCCCGCTCCGGGGCAGCCACTACGTTGACCAGCTTGCCCCCATGCGGGGCAATAAGGTGATCGCTCATTCTTCTGTCTCCTGATCTTATTAGAGTCTCGAACGTATGGAGTTCGTATAAATATGAAAATGCGGCTTGGTGCTGTAAGGACGGCCTAATGTCCAGTATATCCGAGCTAGGCGGTGTTTTGGGGCGCGCAAGCTTGATTGCGCTGCGAACAGCGGCAACAAGCTGCCGCATGCCAAAGCTGCTACAACCGCTGCGGCGTCGTTTTTGTGGCGCAGCTTTCGCCCTTTAACGCTGCGGTGGTTGCTGGCACGCTCGATTCCCGGCCCAAAAGCAAGTTGTATACTTCCAGCCACTGGCTGCGAACTGTTTCCCAGCGGTACTTTTTCGATTCCTCATAGGCGTTCTGCGAAAGCTTCACCGCAAGCGCCGGATCACCAAGCAAGCGAATGACGTTAGCAGCTAGAGCCTCCCAATCGTTTGGCTTGCACAGCAATCCGGTTTGCTCATGGCGCACGAGATATCGAATGCCCTCAGGCGCAGTGCTCACTACCAGAGTCCCGGAAGCAAACGCCTCCAGAATAGAAAGCGGCATGTTGTCGAGCCACGACGCGTTAATGAAAATGTCCGCGCGATCGTAGTAAAGACCCATCTGCTCGCGCGCCACCGCGCCGGGGAAATCGACCCTGCTCAATCTCAGCTCTTCGACCAACGAACGTACCCCGGCCTCTTCAGGTCCCACTCCTGGCAAGCTCAGCGTAGCCTCGGGAAAGGCTTGCTGCACGCGGGCGAAAGCGCGCACTACAAGGTCCACGCGGTAGTACGCCCCAAACCCGCGAGTGCACACCAAGCGCGGTTCAAGAGGCTGGCGCAACCGGTACTTGAATTGGCTCTCGTCTACGGCGTTCGGCACAACTCGCGCATGGAGGCCAAACTCGCGGAAAACGTCCACTAAATAATCGGAAGGCACCACGATACAATCCGCGCGGCGCAAGATGGGCAGTGCGCTCCGCCACCGGCTCAGATGATCTTTCGCCTCGCCACTGTGGTAGTTGAGCAACACCCTCACACCTCGCAGTTTTGCGATCGCCAACGCCGGAAACGGTGCTAGCAGGAACGACCAATACGACGCTGAAAAAATATGCGCCACTTCGGTTCCCTTGAGACCGTGCCAAAGCGCGGCTAAATAGAGCGGTGTGCGCACAACCGTTCGCAGCAGCGGAATCTTTTGAGTCCATGTAAGAATGCCGGGAAAATCTGGATCGGCCGGAATGAAGCGGGTCTGCACTTCCCCATCACCCTTCCATTTTTCCAGGAGCAAAATCGCCTGGGCGGACTGGCCTCCGGTGTAGTGGAGCGAGGGCGCGACGACGGCAACTTGCATTGGACAAGCGGGCCGTGAAGCCGGCCGGGATGAGGAGTCATTAACAGATTTGGCCCCACGCTTGGCAGACAACAGCCGCAGATAAAGCTGTGTATACCGCTCGACTACACCATCTACTGAGTAATTCTCGATCGCAATTTCCCGGGCTCTCTTTCCAAAAGCGGAGCGCAGGTCTGGCCGCGCCAGCAGTTGTTCGATTGCATTTGCCAGGGCGACTTCATTATCGGAGGGAACCAAAAAACCCGTTTCTGCCTCCCGTACAAGATCCGCGTTGCCTCCTACATTGGTGGCCACGACGGGAAGTCCCGCTGCCATGGATTCGAGAATTGAGTTAGAAAGGCTTTCGGAAAACGAGTTCAGGACTGAAACATCAAGCGATGCCAGCACCGCCGGAATATCCTGCCGGTCGCCCAAAAACAAGGCGCGGCCTTCGAGTCCCAGGCTTTTCGAAAGCTGCTCTATCTCGGGCTGTAAAGGACCGTCGCCCACCAGCACAAATTCCACGTGAGGGAATTTAGGCGCGAGAAGGGCGGCGGCGCGAAGGAATCCCGGATAGTTCTTCACCGGATTGTTCATGCGCGCGATCATGCCTATCCGGAGCGTCGCAGGAGACTGCGGCAGCGCCGGCTGAACTGGGACAAAGGCATCTGCGGAGAGCCCGTTAGGAATGATCTCAATCTTACGCTGTGGCAGCCCTTGATCGAGGAGCGATTCTGCTGCCGCGCGCGAATTGCACACCACGCAATCACTCAGCCGGAGGCCCAGCGCCTGCGCTCGCAGCTGAGACGGCCGGAAACAAACTCCAATCTGTCTATGGCTGCCAAGGACAGCGGGCACGGCCGCAAGCCTCGCCGCCGGAATCAGCATCAGATTACTGTAGAGATCAAATGCGTGCGCGATTTGGATGTGGTGCTTGCGCAAGTACCGCGCCAGGTGAATCCGCGACACCCACGAGCCGCGCGAATAAAGACTCCCCCGGCAGGAAAACTCAGTGATTTCACCCAGCCCTTCTTGAAAGGGACCCGTTCGTGTGATGCACCCAATCTCGACCGGGAACCCCTCGCTGCGCAACGCCTTGGCGAGAAAAACAAACTGGCGCTCGCTGCCTCCGGTCTCAAAAGAATTGACCATTAAGAAAACGGAAGGCTTGATGGCAGGCTCTGAGGTCAGCATTGCTGCGCCATCCGGTTCGAGCAGGATTTGATGAGATCCCAAAACACGTTCCAATCCTATTTCGCGTGGAATTTGCTAAGGTCTTCAACGATCGTTCACGAGCGATTCATCGTAGGGCCATCCTGTGAGGTCGCGCACGTTGATATTCTCGCGGATGATGCGCGCTGGAACGCCCGCCACAACGCATCGAGGAGGCACAGATCGAATCACCACGGCATTCGCCCCCACCACGGAGCCCTCCCCTACCACAATATTGCCCAAAACCTTCGCGCCCGCCGCGATAAAAACATTGTCTTCAATGCGGGGGACTTCCGGCTCCTGATTTCTGCCGCCGATGGTCACTCCTTGCGCAATAAAGACGTTGCGCCCGATCTTTGTTCTGGCGTGGATCACCACCCCGATGCCCCAATAACCCAGTTCCAAGTTCGCGCCCGCCGCCACGGTGCAAGGGATGTAGCAGTGGAAGAACATCACGTTCAGGCGGTCGATTAAACGCGGCAAAACAGGGATTCCTCGAAGATAAAGCCAACGTGATGCTCGATAAAAAATGACAGGATTAAACATGAAGTAAGGCGGCCGTCATTAATGTAGTTTGCTATATTCACGAAATTCCAGCCGGAGACCATTTATTTGTCCCGGCCGCTTCCTTTGATAAAAAGGAACTCATTGGTCCCCGTGGTATTCGTCGCCTTGAGGTTCACCATTTCCATGCCCAGCTCGCGCGTGCAGAAACGGAAAATCTCATCGGTGGACGCGAATTCGTAGGGATAGCCGCCCAGCCAGTCGCGGATGTCGGTCCAATAGCTCATACCGCGTCCCTGGCCGTATTGGGTAAACAACGTGAGCGGATTTTCAAACGATGCGAGCTTGCGCAGCAGACCATTACGCACAAAATGCGCCGTCTCCAGCATGAGCTTGGTGGGGCGCGAAGAACGGTTATAGAGCCGCTTCACTTTAAGCCAGAACTCGGAACCCTTGCGGCCACTCACTTTGTTGTAAATCGAAAGATAAAAGAGGCCGCCGGTTTCGACCAGCGAGGCAGCGTTACGAATGGCTTGCCACATATTCCCGGTGTGGTGCAGCGATCCCCAGGCGTAGACCACGTCCGCCTTGCTGAGCTGCGAGACTAAGGCGCTATCCAGGATCGATCCGTGCACCACATCCCAATTAGCCGGATTTCCAGCGCGCTTCTTCAGTTCCTCGCAACTGCGCACGGAAAACGGGTCGACGTCTACGCTTACAATGCGCCGCGCACCCAGGCGAAGAGCGCCCAGCGAAAACAACCCGCTGCCGCAGCCGATATCGAGAAAGGTACGGCCATTCAAATTATCCAATTCCAGAAAGCCGGTAATGGATTTCTGGGCGACTTGCTCCTGCTCCGGAGTAAGGTGACGCTCAATAAAATCGTGCCAATTGCGCCCGAAAGAAAACGAGATCTTTTCCTGGGCGCCACTTTGCGCCTGTGTTCCAAGCTTCCCTGCGTCTTCCATCATTTAGTTGCCCTCTGCCAAAAATTAATCCGGGGCGTCCGATGTTGTAGCACAGACTGCCGTTTTTTGCAGTCTGCGGGTTTCCCACGGGCCATCCAAAAACCGCGGACCTCAACGGCGGAGGTCCGCGCTACACCCGCTTCAAGGTGTTACCTGCGACGCATAACGTAACTACTTCGATGACGCGAGCGCAACCGGCTGGCTCTCGTGGGAAGAAAGCGGCTCCAAAAAGTTGCGATGCCACAGTTCGAAAATCAGGAGCCTCCAGATTCTTGCCGAATGGTCCCGTGCGCCGTCCAGATGCTCGCTAAGCAGTTTCTTTACGCCGTCCGGATCAAAATAGCCTCGTTCGAGCGTGCGCTTTTCGAGTAGCAACCGAGGTAGCTCTTCCTTGAACTCCTTCCTGATCCAATGCACCAGAGGCATGGCAAAGCCCTGCTTGGGCCGGTAAATCGCTTCTTTCGGCACGCCCACGCGCTCCGCCAGTTTCTTCAAAATGTATTTTTGGGTGGTTCCGCGCAATTTCAACTGGCTGGGCAAGGACGTGGCCAACTCGACAAAAAGATGATCGAGCAGGGGCACTCTCGCTTCAAGCGAA
>DASZAA010000188.1:0-9185 GCA_035945615.1 Terriglobia bacterium | reverse complement strand
ACAGGGACGGCCCGTAGCGGCTTTGGTTACGCTGCGAGACGCCAGCACGCGCGCTCAACTTCAGGACCATATTGGCGTCACCACCAAGCTCGCCGCGCTCGGACGCCTGACCTCCGGCGTGGCGCACGAAGTGAAAAATCCGCTGAACGCCATGATCCTGCAGGTGGAAATCCTCAAAACGAAGCTCGCCGGGCGCGGCGGCGAAGTGAAGCCTCAGCTTGACGTCTTAGCCGCCGAAATTCGCCGCCTGGATCGCGTGGTTAAGACCTTCCTCGATTTCACCCGTCCCATCGAAGTCAACCGGAATGCGATTAAGGTGAATGAACTGGTGGAAGAAACTTTCCTGCTGGCCGCGCCGCAGGCGCGCCAGAATAACGTCCGCCTGATTTTGGAGCAAAATGGCCTGATGCCCATCCTGCACGCGGACCGCGATCTTCTCAAACAAGTTTTGCTGAACCTGGTGTTGAACGGCTGCCAGGCCATGCCGCACGGCGGAGAATTGCGCGTGCGGCCCCGCGCCAGCCGCGAAAGTATCGACATGGAAATTATTGACCAGGGGACGGGCATTCCCGAAGAAGCGCGCAACAAGATCTTTTCCCTTTTTTACACCACCAAGCCGGGAGGCTCGGGCGTTGGGCTGGCAATGGCGTACCGCATTATCCAGCTTCATGAAGGCTCCATTCAGTTTTTGACCGAGTTGAACCACGGCACTACCTTCCGCGTTTCACTTCCTCTTTCGCCGGCGCAACTCACTTCTCAGTCCTGATACATCGGGTGTGCTCTCAGTTATAGAGGCCACGTCTGGCCGCCGGTCTTTGCAACCGTGCCGTGAAGTGGTGCAACGTCAATAGTAACTGTTAGACCTCCGTCTCTGGGGTTAGTGAACCACACGCCCCAGACCTCAAGCGCAGAGGTCTGCTTGCTATCGCTTGGAGATAACGAATGTCAAGGCAACTGAATCAGGAGGGATTGGCAATTCTTTTACATCGACATTGACCAGGATTCCGCGTTGCTGGTAGAGTTCGAAAATTGCCCGGATCGCTTCCCCCGCCTGGTTCGGGTCGTAGGGGCGCATCACGCCGAACCCTATCTTCTCCAAACGCTGCATGACGTCCGCAACGGTTAGCGGGTTGATCCCCTTAAAGTCGATGCTGCGTATGGTCGGTGTCCGCTGAGTTTCGAGCGGCTGGGTGACAATGCGCACGTTTGAAATATGCGATTGGTGGAGCGCGTCCATCACTGTCATGACGGCGCTCCATGGCGCCGAGCTGGCGGCGCGAAGGTAGACCGGGGAGGTAGGATTGCCGTCCAATTTCTCCTGCACGATTGAGCCGAGATTGTGGAGATTGACGGGCTGGTTTCCCACGTAAAGCCTTTGCACCTTATCAACAGTTATGACCACTTTTCCGGTCAGGGGTTGCGACGACGCAGGCGGGCTAATGGCGGGCACATCGCTCAGCTTGAACGTAAGCTTAAAGTCGCCGTTGCCCGCGCGATCAACGAACGTAAGTTGGACGTCCTGGCCGATGCCCGGAATGTAGTGATAGTGCCAGATCTCGGCAGCATACGGGCCGTGGAACCCTTTTATATAGTGGATCATCTGATCGGGAATGCCCCAGGCAATCCAATAATGTCCGCGATCGGTTTTCCATCCTGGAACGCCCGAGTAAGCAAAATGCTGGTCCGCATAGGCAACGCGACGGTAGAACTCGTCTTTGAAGACGTTGTCAGGTGCGCCCGGGTCGGGCTTCCGCCGCTCCCAGAACTGTTGTATGAATCGCTGCCGCTCTTCGTCTGTGGTTAGCTGCAAGAAAGCGATCCGCTCCTGTGGGGTGATGATGTATTGAGTGGGTCCCTTAATGAAATCCGTGTAGGGGGATTGTAACTCCTTTTGTGCTGACGATTCTGCGGCTGAGCGGCTGCGCGAAGGAGCCTTTGCCTGCCACGCAGCCACGGCGAAAGTAGTTGTCACGATCACAATCAGAGCAGCCAGGAACGGCGCCCAAGGGCCAGCGGGCTTTGGGTAGAGCAGGCGGCGGATGCGCTTCACAAGATTCCCTCCTGTAACGGCAACGGCCTGTTCGAGGCTGGTGAAACGGCTCTCTTCGAGTGCTGTAAGAGCGAGAGCGTAATCGTGAGGCCTCCCAAGCGCAGATACTGCAACGTCATCGCAGCAGTTTTCGCGTTCGGCACGGATGACGCGGGAGAACCACCAGGCTGCAGGGTGATAGAAGAATAGGCCCTCGATAAAGCGCTCGAGAACGTTTACCAGGTAATCGCAGCGGCGAATGTGAGCAAGCTCGTGAAGGAGGATGGCCTCAATCTGGCCCGGAGGAAGACCTGCAAGCAAGCCGACTGGCATCAAGATGAGCGGGCGAAAATGGCCGAGAACCATGGGAACATCTGCCAGGCACGATTCCAGCAGCTTTACAGGGCGTGAAAGGCGCAACTGGGCGCTCAATCGGGTAAGCTCTTGCTGCCAGCGGACGGGAGCACAACACACGCCGCGGCGGTGAAGCTTTCGTGCTGAGATGAAACCCGCCGTGCGCCGAAGGTAGATGAGCAAAACTCCCACGATCCAGAAGGGCGCGAGCCACGGCACGATTCCCGCGAGCCTCATCCCCCAAGTCATCTGGGCATCCTTAACGACCGGGGCGTTCCAGGCCGGCAGAAGTGAGTAGTTGTAAACTCGTATGCCGTGAGCGGCCTCCGGCATAACCCAAACCAGTGTGAAACCGAAGGTAGCCAGCAGCGCCAGCAGCGCAGCACACGACGCCATATAGCGAGAGCGCGGAGAGCGCAAGGCGACCAGCGCCGCCCCGAGCGCCCCTGAGATGACAGCTCCTTCCCACAACGAGTGGAGCAGCGCCCAACCGATTGCCCCGGCCAGAGGGTTCGCAACGAAGGACTGGAGAGAATTCATTTTTCCTCCTCCCTATACTCGTCCAGGAGCTTCTGTATTTCGGCGAGTTCCTCATCACTGGCCTTTCGGGCAGAGAGCGCACCTAGAAGAAGCGCCTTGGCCGAACCTCCGAACGCGCGCTCCAGCAAATCACCGGCAAGCTGGCGTTGCGTCCAATCGCGGGGTTTGGCAGGCTCGTAGACGTGCGCGCGCTGCGCCTCGTTTCGGCGCACCAGCCCTTTTCCCGCCATAATCTGCATGAATTTCAGGATAGTGCTATATTCCGCCCTTCGTCTGCGACGGATCACATCGTAGACCTGGCGCACGGTGGCAGGTCCGATGCTCCACAGAACGGTGAGGATCTCGAGTTCAGCGTCGGTGGGTCGCGGCAGTTTATTCGTCATAATACGAAAACATTACTAGTAATATATTCGTATGTCAAGAGAATAATGCGAAGCCGGGAAGGTGGGTCAAAATTTGATTGTTCGGCTCACTCCCAGATGCGCCGCCAACGAACTCAAAATTCATCTCGCTGTAACCTTGATATTCTGCAAGGCGACCCAAAACCCGCTACAATAGGCCCATCTAATCTGGCGGAGGCTTCGCCCCTGCTCTGCCCCAAACTTTGCCCACAAAAGGAGAATACGACCATGCTTCACACGCACCCCATCGCGCCGCACCTTACCCGCCACAAGGCGGTTGGCAAAGCCCGCCGCCCTGTTGGAGACCCGGTCTCCGCGCTCAAAGACATGATAAGTTTTGAACCGATTCCCCGGCCCGCGCCCTCGGGCCTCGCCGTTCCTTACAGCGTCTTCGACCCCGCGGCCAGCCATGCGGCCGAGCAGGCGGGGAAACTAGTGTTTCACTGCGTCGGCGATACGGGCGGCATCCACGGCACGGCCACCCAGGAAGCGATTGCCGAGGCGATGGAAAATCAAATTAAAGCCGCCGCGCCCGCCGATCAGCCTCGCTTCTTTTTTCATCTGGGAGACGTGATCTACTTCAATGGCCAGAGTTCGCTCTACAAGAGCGAGTTTTACGAACCGTACCAATACTACCCAACCCTGATTTTTGCCGTCCCCGGCAACCACGCCGGCGCCACTCATGTGGGCAGCGGTGATCTCCCTGATACAGAGCCCTCGCTCTACGGTTTTATGCAGAACTTTTGCGATTCGACGCCCCAGCACGTGACCCCCTACCGCATGTCCATGACGCAGCCTTACGTTTACTGGACGCTTCAGGCGCCATTCGTCACCATCATCGGCCTCTACTCCAACATCGATGGCAGCCTCGACGCGCGCGGCCGCCAGGATCAGCAGCAATACCTGAATCAACAGATGGCGAGCGCACCCGCAAACCAGAAGCTGCTTATCGCCGTCCACCACCCGCCATTTTCGCTGGACTCCGCCCATGGCGGCTGCCCGGACATTCTGACCGCTATCGATTCCGCGATTGCTGCGAGCGGACGAGTGCCTGACGCCGTGCTCTCCGGCCACGTTCACAATTACCAGCGGTTTTCCCGCGAAATCAAGGGCCGGGACGTCCCCTACCTCGTCGCTGGAGCGGGCGGCTATGCGAATGACGCGCGTAGTATGCACAAGCTTCAGACCGGTGTTGCCGCCGCGCGGTTGCCCTTTCAAACCACACTTTCCGACGTGCAGCTCGAGCAGTACAAGCAGGATGAGCCTGGATTTCTGCGTATCACAGCCGCCGCGGACCATCTTCAGTTCGATTACTTCATTGTTCCCTTTGACGGCTCCGCGCCCACACAGTTTGATTCGCTTACTGTGTGATCTTTTTGTAGCGGCGGCCTCTTACGGATTCTGGCCGCCGGTTTTTTCATTTGAAGGTAGCGCGGACCGCCGTGGAGCCGCCGTTACAATACCGGATTGGTCATGCGCTCGTAGCAAGATGCGTTCCCTGGTTATAATGTTCGTTTGGAACTAACCTTATGGACAACGGTTCTTCCTCATCAGGCCCATCAGGCTCCTCGGGCCCTTCGGGTGGAAAAGGCGAAATGCTGTGCGGCTTCTGGTATCCGGCGTTGCTGAGCACGCGCGTGGCTCGTGGCAAGACGCGCAAGGCGCGTCTGCTGGACGTGCCTCTGGCGATTGGGCGCGACTCCGAAGGGCGCGCCTTCGCCATGCGCGATGCGTGCCCGCATCGCGGGATGCCGCTCACCTGCGGGCGCGTCGACGGGCAGCTTCTTGAGTGCTCGTATCATGGCTGGCGTTTCGACGTGCACAGCGGCCAGTGCCGCGAAATTCCTTCCTGGGTGGAAGGCGACAAACTGAAAGTGGACCGCATTTATGCGTCGAGCTTCCCCTGCGAAGACCAGGACGGCTACGTCTGGGTTTATATGCCGGACCCGCAAGCCCGGAATGAGCAAGTCCCGCCCGCGCCGCGCCTGCCCGTCTTTAGCAAGGACTACCGCATCACGCATCTTTCAGCCGATCTGCCGGTGAACATTGATCACGGCATTATCGGTCTGATGGACCCAGCGCATGGACCCTTTGTCCATCAATCCTGGTGGTGGCGCAGCCGCAAGAGCATCCGGCAGAAGGAAAAGGTATTCGAGCCGATTCCCAATGGCTTCCGCATCCGCGCACATAAGCCGTCGTCGAATAGCGGCGCCTACAGGCTGCTTGGAGTCTACGGCCAGCCGGTCACGACCACTATCGAATTCGTGCTGCCCAATATGCGTTTCGAGCAGATTCATTGCGGCGACAAGTGGTTCTCAAGCCGCGCCACGGTGACGCCCATTAGCCCAACCGAATGCCGGATCGACTTCTGCGCCGCGTGGAATGTGTTCCGCCACGTGCCGTTGATGGTCTCCATTTTCCGCCTTTTCGCCCGCACCTTCATCGGTCAGGACCAGCGAACCATGAAAATGCAGGCCGAAGGTCTCCGAAGCAATCCTAACCTCATGCTGATTGACGACGCTGACCGCCCGGCCAAGTGGTACTTCCAACTGAAACAGGCCCATTTGGAGTCCCGGCTGAGCGGCGAGCCGATGGTTCACCCCATTTCCGCCCCGACGACACTGCGTTGGATGAGTTAGCGGTTGACCAAACGCCAGATACGTTTAGTCATCGAGTGCCTCTTGCATTGGCATGGTACCTTCGTTCCATTGACACCAAGATGTCCGTGTGTTTTCATCGCAAACACCGGAACAATACCCGAAAAACTACAAAATGATGAATCCCCACGGGCAATCGGCGCGAATTTAAGGGGATCGTCGGAGGAGCATCATGCAAGTCGGACAGAGGCTTATTAGCGTTTTGGCCGCTGTACTTCTATGTTTGACTGCAATACTTACACCACGCACCTCGACAGCTCAAACAGTCATAAATAATGGCAGGGTTGTTACCACACCCGTTTTTAACACACAAGTTACAGTAGGAGGGCTAGCTGTTCCCGAAGGGTCGCCACTTGGCCCCGGTTTGGTCTTGTCCGGCGGACCCACCGTCGCTGAACTAAACGGAGATTTTGGACAGGTTTCTCAACCGATATACAATCCTCTCAACAGCCCGCCGAATCCGTTTTCGGGGAACATTATTCCAGTAAGCTTGCTTAGTTCCGGCACTTTTGTCCCGCTAGGCGGGAACGCCGCAATCGGTGGAAGCGCCGGATCTCCATCTGCATCGGTGTCGGTTGATGGCGCTGGATCTGCATGGAACATAGGCAACAATCTATCTATTGGCGCCACAGGCACGCTTACTGTAACAGCGGGGGGCGCGGTTATCGTCGGCTGGATACCGCCCAATACTCCCGGTGGCTCGATTGGTTCGCCAACAGGCGCCGTAATTAATGCGGGCAATGTGTCCATCGATGGCGCTAGTTCACTCGCTGTTTGTTGCAGTGGATACACCGGCGTTGGGACCTATACGCAGACGGCAGGCACGACCGATGTGGACGGAACATTAATGGCTGTGGGCGGAGTTTATATCAATGGCGGCACGCTTTCCGGCAGCGGGACGGTCAATGGAAGCGTTGTCAATGGCGCTACGGTTTATCCCGGCGATCCCGTCACGCTCACAATCAATGGCAACTATACTCAAAACGCCAGCGGCACGCTGGTGATCGACATTTCGAGTGCCACTAATTACACAATGCTCGATGTCATTGGCAACGCAACGCTTGATGGAATAGTAGAATTCGATTTCCTGAACGGGTACGTGCCCGGGGCGAATACAGACTTTGCGTTTCTTCATGTGACAGGCAGCGTGTCAGGAGGTTTCGCTGGCTTGACCTTTACTGGTATCAATTGCCCGACCTGCATATTGGATCTCTCGACGATGAGCCTCGATACCGGCGGCACGCCTCCAAGCCCCATCAATACAACTCTGGAACCTAGAAGCCTTCTCTTATTTGGGACGGGCTTGCTGGGCCTTACGTGGACGCTGCGACGGACGCTTCGGGCACCGGCGGTTTGATTGCATCCAGGTATAGCTGCAGATCCGGTTCTGCAGGTGGTGGCCGTAATGACAATCGCGCTGTTCGTCTCGTGATGCGTAGGGAATTAGTGTGCCCTGAGCTTGGGGCAGGCGTCGGCCCATTTAGCCGCAATCCAACGCTTCAATACCAGCCCTCAGCCGTATAATCTCCAGGGACTTTAACAAGCACGGTCCCTGTGACGGACTTCCCGTTCAATGTCACCGATGAGGCACTCTTGCCGTCGTGTTGTGGCAGGACAACGCGCGCCGTCTCGTCGGGTGGGTTATGGAAGTGAAGAACGAAATGCGAATCGCTTTCCCACTTCCAGTCGACCTGCACGAGGCCGTGAACGGTGGGCACAGCGCCCTTGGCCCATTCAAGGCCAGCGGGGTGAGGAGCCACGTCGTATTCCGCGTATCCGGGCTTGGTGGGCCGCACGCCGAGGATCAAGGTTGAAAGGAAGTAGGTGGGCGCGGCGCTCCAGGCATGGCAGGAGGTTCCGGTGGCCTGAATGAAGTTTTCCCAGAACGTGTCGTTGCCCACGGCGGCCATCGGCCCCCAGTATTTTTCGATGTATTGACGCACCATGTCGGCGTGGCCGCGCGCGCCGAGCGCCTGTAGGACGAAGAACATCCCATAGGTCTGCGCCTGCACGATGGTTTGCGAGTTGGCCCCCGACCGGCCTTCAATCTCAAACTGATTGGTTGCCGGGTTCAGTCCTCCAATGCGCAGCCGGGAAGGGTCGGTGATCTGTTTCAGAATTTCCTGGGCGCGGTCCGCCGGAGCAAATCCAAACTGGACGGCATCGGCATTCGCAAGCTGGCCGATGTGGTCGCTTTTGTTGCCGTGGTCCCAGGCATCCACATACAAGTCGCGCGACCCGTTCCAGAAACGTTCGTTATACACTTTGCGAATCCGCGCGATATTGGCACGGAAAATGTCTGCGTGATAGCGATCGCCGGCCATGGCGGCCAGCCCGGCCGCGTTTTCAAGGGTGTGAGCATAAAGCGCGTTCAGAATGGCGCTCTCACCTTTCTTGTCCGGATTCGACCAGTCGAGAAACACCCAATAGGGCATGGGTCCGAGCAGCCCATCCGGCTGCTGATAACCCTGAAACCACATCATCGCCCGCGCCACGCTCGGATAAAGCCGCAGCACAAAGTCCTTGTCTCCCGTTTCGAGATAATATTCCTGCAGCGCGTTGATGAAGGAAAACACGTAGTCGTCGATCAGAATGGTGGTGTTGCCCCCCATATCGCTGACCATGGGGATGGCGCCATCGCGCCACGCGTCGCGCGAAGCGTCCAGCAAAAACTTTTGGGCGATGTCGAGATTGCCGTCGGCCACGCCGTTGACACGCAGCTCAATTTCACCGTCGCCAAGCCACTGAT
The DNA here is from genome assembly GCA_035945615.1 of Terriglobia bacterium. Taxonomy (GTDB): domain Bacteria; phylum Acidobacteriota; class Terriglobia; order UBA7540; family UBA7540; genus RH2-MAG17b. The sequence continues at coordinate 455 of DASZAA010000188.1, read as the reverse complement.
GCTGCTCTCGCGTGGGGCAATCCATAGTGCCGTCGAGCGTGCAAAGCTGCCATGTGTAAGCGCCCATCTGCCACAGCTTGGTGAGCAGCGGGCTGGAGCTTGAAAACGACCCGGCGTGATTCAACTTTGCCGTGCTGAATCGCATGTTGACGCGGAACTTCAGCGGCGCAGTGAGATTCGGAAACGAAAGCTCGACAAAACGCATCGCGTGCCAGCCCCACATGGTCCAGTGCTGCGAGCCGGGGGCGGTGTCGTATTCGGCCACATAGTCGCCGCCAGGCGCGTTAGCGGTGATGTCACTGTGCTCCATCATCTCGCTCCAGCCGATCACGATGTCCGCCGGCTTTTCGCTCTCCACGCTGAATTGCAGATATCCATCCACTTCCCGGCCCATATCGAGAATAACGTAGGGCGTCTTGCCATTAGCGCCGGGCTGAACCTCCGCGTAATCCGAG
>DASZAA010000187.1:0-4845 GCA_035945615.1 Terriglobia bacterium | reverse complement strand
CTTCGTTTTGTAGTCTGAGAGATCAACTCGGAGCTTGCGTTCCTCCGAAATCCTAATTTACAGACTGAAATGAGGGGAAACAGCCGGGATTATCTATCCAACCGCGTCGCTACCGCTCAAGCAATTCATTCCGGCATGGCTCAATCCGCTCCCGGCTGAGGTTTGCGGGCCTTTTCAGCTTGAGGTGCTTTAGCCAAGTAGTTTACCTGCTCAAACTGGCCCTGTAAAGGTGAATGGTTGGACTGGATTATTCGCGGGGCTGCGGCGATCCGGGGGTCGTGCCTCTAATTATCTTACCTAAACCTGCCATGCCCAGCAGAAGAATTCATCTCGAGTTGACCGCCGCGTAACACGGACCTGCCATGCTGCGTTAAGTGGTTTTAAATGAGATGCATTGACTTGGCAAGTCAAATTTAAGGAGGTCATTCGTGAATCAAGGATACAAGTCCGATACCGCAAGGGCAGGTGTATATATTGCGATCGTGTCTGTGATTTTCATCGCGCTCCCAGGAAGGGTATGGGCAGACTCGCTGACCGTCTCCGGTCCTTATACCGTTTCCGTCTTTGCTACGGGCCCGGCCGGATCGAGCAACCCTGACTCGATCGCTGTTAGTTCGAATGTGGTCTTCGTAGGTTACGGTAACACGGCGCCGCCGGACGGAACATCTGGCACGAGCACGATTGCCGAATACAATCTCTCGGGGCAGCTTCTTAAAACCTACACCTTGAACGGCCATAACGACGGGCTGCGATTCGACCCATCGGGGAATCTCTGGGCCATGCAAAACGAAGACGCTAATCCTTATCTTGCTATCATCGATCCCACGACGGGAGCCGTCACCAATTATACCTTCGGACCAACGCCCCACGGCGGCGGCTACGATGACATCCAATTCTTGAACGGAAAGACCTACATTAGCGCCTCCAACCCCACGCTCAATGCGAGCGGCGTCAACACGGGTCCGGCGCTGGTTACCGCAACCATCAGCGGGAGCACGGTCTCAGTGAACGGCGTGGTGCAAGGCAACGCGTTGGCCACTAACATCCAAACCGGCGTGATGACACCGCTCAACCTGGATGACCCCGATTCGCTCGCTATCACGCCCTCCGGGGGTCTCCTGCTCGACAGTCAGGATACGCACGAGGTGCTATTCATCGACAACCCGGATACGCCTTCACAAACGCTTAACGTCCTTCCCATCATCGGCCCCCAGGGAAGCACCTCGGTCGACGATACACTATTTGCACCCTCTGCAGACGCTGAGTTGCTCGTCTCCTCCACGGGGTCAAACACTGTCTATGCTATCCAGAGCGATTCGTTTATACCCGGCGGCGCATACTCTGCCTCCGACAGCTCGAACTTTGTTGGCATGCTTGACGTTAACACAGGCATCCTCACCCCTATCGTCAGCGGGTTGGATAGCCCTCACGGAGAGGGTTTTATCCCGCTCGTCAACACCGTGCCCGAACCCGGTAGCGCGCTCTTAATGATGACCGGCGCAATTGGCCTCTTGGCGCTTGCCTGGAAGGGCCGAAGCCGGTTCGTCTGCTGATCATACGCCAGCGGACATAGGCTTGGGCAGCACACAAGTTCCTCCCCTCAACGCAGCGATCACCGAAGCTCACAAGCGCCGTCGGTCGCTGCATTTTTTATTGGAAAAAAGACTGGCGCTTCCGACTGTAGAAGCACAGTCCTGCTTTTCAAGGTCTGCGGTTTGTGCATTTTTGCAGTGGAAAGACCGCCGACCTCGATAAAGAAGGAAGCACCGTCTGAGGAAAATCTGTACGGTTATGGGACGGATGCTATAACTACGGTGCGAAGTGTTTGCGCGGCTCCTCGTCGACCACCGGTACCGTGCTGACCCAATCATCAGCCTGTTTTTCGGCTTGTTCACGCGCGTAACCATAACGCTCCTGAAGCTTGCCAATGAGTTGATCTCTCTTGCCGGCGATCACATTGATGTCGTCGTCGGTGAGTTTCCCCCATTTCTGCTTGACGGAGCCTTTAACTTGTTTCCACTTTCCTTCTAATTGATCCGAGTTCATAATTTAAACCTCCTTTGGGATTCGTCATTGCGCGTGTTCTCGCGCCCTAATATGCCTAGCGGGCGCGCCGCGACAGGTGCATGATGAGACTGATGAGAAAGAGAATCAAAAACAGAAAAAACAGCAGCTTCGCAATTCCAGCTGCCGCAAAAGCAATAGCGCCGAACCCGAGCACAGCCGCGATGATCGCTACAATCAGAAAAACAGCAGCCCAATAAAGCATATGCGCTCCTTTTCGATGGCCCAGCAATGCCGTCTGGGCTGTAGTCCTTGCTTTAAAGAACCCCAGCGCGGGCTAAGCCTTTTATCGTGTCCTCTTTGTTCCTGTGCTTAACTCTACCGCGGGGAGTCCGAGGGCGAAATCCAGCAGAGTCTGTAGTGGGAACGAAATGTTGCGGTACAAACCGCGACCGCGGCGTGTTGCGTCGCTTGCACCAGAGGGACATCGTCTTCAAGGTGCGGCCGAAGCACGGCAAAGCGCTCCATCGCCACAATTTCTGTTGCTCCTCCGAAGGCGCTCGACGAGCCGGAATTGAAGAAAGCACGAGCGATACTACGCTCCGGCGACTACACAAAAACTCGGGTTGCCAAAGAACTTCAAGTTAGCCGCCACACTCTCTGGCGCGCCTTGTCGCAAGAGGCAGGCACATGACAGGCCACTTTGACACCTACATCGCTCTTTGGGGACTAACGCCTGATGGGGTTCCTATCTTTACCCACAGCAGCAAACTTTTGCCTGTCCGCTGGAAAGGTCGGCCTGCCATGCTGAAAATTGCGGAATCTGAGGAGGAACGTGCCGGGGGTTCGCTCATGGTGATGTGGGCGGGCCAAGGAACCGCGCGTGTGCTGGCCCATGATGATGACGCACTTCTGATGGAACGGGCCGCAGGAACAGCATCGCTAGCCGATCTTGCCAGAAAGGGAGACGATGACACAGCCAGCCGCATTATATGTGACGTAGTGGCGAAGCTTCACTCGCACAGGCATGGGTCTTCTTTGAACAGCGTTGTTCCACTTGACCGCTGGTTTCGGGAACTGGAGCCAGCAGCTGCACGACATGGCGGAGTTTTAACGGCCGCTGCCGAAACTGCACATCACCTCCTTGCGACATCACAGGAGATTGTCATTCTTCATGGCGACATTCATCACGGCAACATTCTCGATTTTGGCGTGCGGGGATGGCTTGCGATTGATCCAAAGGGGCTGAGAGGTGAGCGCGGTTTCGATTATGCAAATCTTTTTTGTAATCCAGACCGCAAAACCGCGACGGCATCTGGACGTTTGGCGCGGCAGATAGAAGTTGTAGCTCAAGCAGCCGGTTTGCCGTGCATTCGACTATTGCAATGGGTGCTGGCCTATTCGGGACTATCGGCGGCATGGACGCTCAGCACTGGAAAAACGCCAGAAATAGCACTTACCGTGGCAGAACTGGCGCGGGCAGAATTACTGAACACCTAATACGTCAGTCGCCTTAGCGCCTTTGCGTAAGGGTATTCTTCTGTGAGTTTCAGCACCGCCGCGTGCTATTCCTCGGCGGCGCTAAAGCTGCCCTCAACAGACGAACACGAAAAAGAGCAGGATCAAAAGGAGGCTTATGGCGTCAGTAGGAGTAGAATCTTATGCGCGTTCCGTGCTGAGGATTGTGGTAGGGTTTACGTTCACATGCCATGGATGTCAAAAACTGCTGGGACTTTTTGGAGGCCTGGGCGGCCACGGCGCAAGGGCGCACCTTTTTTCCCTCATGTGGGTTGCCGGATGTCTCGAGACCGTCGGCGGCGCGCTCATCTTGTTAGGGCTCTTTACCATCCCCGTAGCCTTTATTCTCTGTGGCGAAATGGCTGTGGCCTATTTTATGCAGCACTTTCCGCACGGATTATTTCCCATTCGTAATGGCGGCGAACTGGCCGTTTTGTACTGCTTTATTTTTCTGTACCTGCTTGCGGCTGGACCCGGCGCGGTGAGTCTCGATTCTCTTGTCCGGCGGAAGCACCGCTAACCTGGATTACCTCTGTAGCGGCGGCCTCTGGCCGGCCGGTCTTTACTATTAAAAACCGGCGGCCAGAGGCCGCCGCTACAACACGCCGCCTATTTCACCACCTTCATCCGGCAAATAATGTTGCGCGCGGGGAAGATCCAGGCGAGGTGTTTTTCATAGAATTCCATCGACCAGCGCGCGAACATTCTTCCCGCGTTATCCAGCAGGAAATTCTTTCCAAACGTTAGCTCGCGGTGGACGATCCGGAATCCACCGGCGTTATAAGTGAAATTCTCAAAGCTTTCACGCTCGAAATAATCGAAACTATGAAATCCAAGATGAAAAAGATGGGTAGGATCGGTATAGGAGCCATGCGAGCTGTAGTGCGGCGTGACGATCACGACCTCAGCGCCGGGCTTGGCCACTCGCCGAACTTCCGCCATAACACGCAGCAGGTCGGGCTGGTGCTCGATGAAATGCGAGAGATAAAGCTTGTCCGCGCAGCTATCGCGTAAGGGCCACGGAAAATGCTTGAGCTCACAAATCACGTTGGCCGCCGAGCCGCGCTCGCGGTCGAGACCAATTTCTTGCGGGTCCTGCTTGATCTTGCCGCACCCAAGGTCAAGGATAATCATGGTAGGGGTTGCCCCGCTCGGCTCTATTTCTAGGTGCGGTCTAAGTTATATTGGCGGATTTTGTAGAGAAGGGCTTTATAGCTGATTTTCAACTTGCGCGCGGCCTCTTTGCGGTTCCACTTGGTTTCCCGAAGCGCAATCGCAATGGCTTTGCATTCCGCTTCATCCTTGAGGCCGCGCACAAGCGAC
>DASZAA010000186.1:0-9642 GCA_035945615.1 Terriglobia bacterium | reverse complement strand
CCTTTTCCCACCATGCCATGAGCGGGTATCCTTACGCGCCGGTTGATTCCCCTCCGGACCGTTAAGCCCTAAATGCCCACGCGATTAAGCATCTTAGCTCGAATAGCAATACAGTTCAATGAAATATCTCGAAAATTTCTTAGCGATATAAGGCCAGCATAGACACCACAAACCAGCCTGCTGCCTCTTCACGCATTTTATTGACTTACAACTGTAATAGTGATATCCAAGGTATAGTTACCTTTTGATAAATACGACGGCAAAACCCATGCTCCGAACCATTCTCGTGGCGGATGACAATCTGACGGTGCAGCGGATGGCCTCCGAGATGTTGTCCGAAGAGGGGATGGACGTCATCACCGTCGCCAACGGCATGGCGGCGATCAAGAAGCTGCCTGACGTCAAGCCTTTTGTGGTGGTGGCCGACGTCGACATGCCGGGAAAGAACGGCTATGAGGTTTGCGACTTCGTAAAGAGCCAGCCTGAGCTGGGCTATGTGCGCGTTCTGCTGGTGGTGAGCGATTCTGACCCTTTGGACGGCGGGCGCGGGGCAGAAGTGCGCGCGGACGGAATCGTCAAAAAGCCGTTCGACCGCCAGGAGTTTGTTTCTCTGGTGGCGAAATCGCTGGGTGAGGCGCAGGCGTTGTGCCCGGCGCCGCACATCCCTGAACCACCCGCTGCTCCCGCGCCCTCACAAGAACGCCATGAGCAGGATCATCTCAGCGAACCGCCTGCGCTTGAAACCCTTGCACGCGAGCCTATCGAGCGCACCGAAATATTAGACCTTCGCCAATCGATTGAGATGCTCAATCCCTTGGAGTCAGTCCAACCCAACGAACCCATCGGGTTAGCGGGTATAGAGGAGGCCGCCCCCATCACAGCCGATGTAGCGGGAGAGACCACCGAGTCCGGAGCGGCCAAAGATGTTCAGGAGACTGACCCGGCACCCTCGCCAGTTTTTGAGACCAACGCCGAATACGCTCACGACGCGTTGCCTGAGGTCCAGAGTGAGATAACGGCTTTGCCAATTCTCCCCTCTGCGGAACCAGACTTCACATCGCACGGATTGCCGGAATCCCCAGAATCTTTGGGCCCGCCCATCGTGGATTGGCCCGCCGGCCTTATGACGCCGCTCGATTCTCTGAGCCCGGCAGCCACGCTCGACGGCCTGCCGCCGCATCCCGAGGAGTCTCACACGGAGGGCGCAGAAAGTGAGCTTTTGGAGTCGCCGCTTCCAGACCTCCCGGCGCTGAATTCGGATTTACACCACGATCCTGAGATAGAACCCGCGCCGCTTCCCGATCTCACGCCGCCCGGCTCTCCCGAAGCCTATTTTTCTGAAGAGCACAATGTGACGGAGCTCCCCGACTTCGCTCCATTGCCCACGCATTTAGCCGGATCGCCGGCTCTTGACCCGGCTGCGTCATCCGGTGTCATAGAGACGGGTGCTCCAGAAACGAACCACTCTGCGGAACATGAAGAGCCGAAGATGGCGCCTGTTTCGGACGATCTGACCGGCCAGCCCCCACGGCCAATCGACGCTCTCCTCGTCTCGGCGGTAATTCACGCCGTGGTTGCGCGCATGGCGCCCCCGGCGCTCCCACAGGTAGCGATTGAGAGCCTCGAACGGCAACTGGCGGAGGAAATCATGCCAGATCTGACCGGATTGGGCAGGATTGCGCTATAGCGGCGGCCGTCAGCTAACTTCCCTGATGGTTCGACACTGCGGCCTGTTTGTGAAACACCATGTGCACGGTGCTTGAGGAACGCCCGGTGTGGACGTTGCGGTCAACCAGCAATGATTGCCCGTCTTTTGAAAGCTTCCATTGGTCTTTCAATTCGAGAGAGCCTCCACCCGGATTGGAGTATTGGTTGCCGTCGAGCGACATCTTAAGTTCCTGATCATTCTTCGCCCAATCCGCTTTCAGAGTCGCATCGCCGTGCATGGAGCCGCCGAATTGCGCGCTGCTGGTAGCGCCATCAAGCTGATAAGTCGCCGTGTCCGGATAGAAAAGGAAGGCGCCAGCCGTGCTGTGTGACCGTCCTTGCCCACGCGATCCCCCGCCTGAGTTTCCGGTCCCGCCACCGGGCATTCCACCTCCAGGCATTCCCTCGCCCATGGGAGATTCACCACCCGGTCTGCCCATGCCGCCGCCCATCCGCCCCATCGACCCCATGCCACCGATGCCCGCGCTGCCGTGGATCCGACCACTCGAGCCGCCCGGATAGCCGGAACCCCCAGGGCCGTTGGGGCCGCCGGAACCATTAGGATTGACCCCGCTAATGTCTTCCTTCAGATCGCCCTTAAGCGTGGTCTCAACCTTGAGTTCCTGCGGATTCTGACGCACAACCATGTGGTAGCTTTCAAGGCCCGCAGGCGCTCCTTTGGTCTGGCTAGTATCGAGGATCCATGTCCCCGAGAAGTCCGCCGGCTTCGGCGGAGTCTTGGCAATTCCGAGTGCGGTGCCGCCCAAAACGGCAGCGCACAAAATCCATGTAAGTTGTTTCATATAAGCCTCTTACGCGCATCCCACAATGAAATAGGCCCGGAGTGGCCGAGCCTGCTGCGCTGAAGATTAGGATGGCTAAATCAAGTGGGGAGTTAGCCCGGTAACGTGAGAATCTTTTTCAATAGCGGTTGTAGCGCGGATTCCTTGAGAACTCTGCAACAGTGCTAAAAGCCGCAGCGTTAATAGCAAGTGAGTCTGCGGCTCATCGCTGGACCGCGTCCGAGCCGCTTATCGTTCTCTTGGTTGTCTGAATCTTCCTCCTCGATCTGTGGCACGTCATCCTCACTCCCTCTACCCAAACACCCCTTGCGGAGTTATGATGGGGGCACATTGGGAGTGAGGCCGATGCAACACTTCAGCTTTCCCCAAGCTCACCGTCAGCGTTTTCCCACGCAACTCCAACCGTGTTCTCGAAGGAGGTCGCCATGCCACTCAAAAAGATCCACCGGCTGTTTTTCGGTAAGATTCCGAGCGTGCCCGTCGAAGAGGCCATAAACATCTTCAAGCGGGACCATTTCAAGTGCCAATATTGCGGCTTGGATGGCATCAGCACTTTTGAAAATTGGATGGTTCTGACCATCGACCACATTCACTCCTACGCGAAAGGAGGTTCTCTCAAGGCTGAAAACCAAGTGACGGCTTGCCAGCCGTGCAACACCATCAAAGGCACCAAGGATTTTAAGACGCTTGCCGAAGCCAGGAAATACGTGCAGGGAAAAAGGGAGGAATGGCACGAACTCTACAACAAGCAAGCCGAATCGGTAGGGCGCGCGAAAGCGGCGCACGCGCGATAAGCAAGGGGCTGTACCGCCCTTCCAAAAACTTCAGTCCCCACACCCGACTCGCTATGCGAACAACCCTCTCCCCCCGGCTCGGGGGGAGAGGGAAAAATCAAATCGTAAATATTCAAGCCGGGTGAGCGCCGGTCAGCCGACCGCGCCCACGCGGCTGGCTTCCTCATCCGCGGGAACCGCCACCTCCTCAGCCGCAGCAATGGGGCTCTGGCGAAGAACAACGTGCCGTGCGATCACGTAGCCGAAAACGGTGGCCGCAAACACATCGGAGGGGAAGTGTGAAAGCAACGTAATGCGTGAAAACCCGATGATGCCCGCCATGCCGTAAGCAACTCCAGGCGCCCATCGATGGTGGCCGTAGCGGACCGCAAAGACCGTAGCAATAGAAATGGCCGCGATCATGTGACCTGAGGGAAAGCTGCCTGGGCCAGCGTACCAAGGCCCCTTGTCCTGAAACCACGTATCCAGGATGTGCCGGTAGACGTGGACATCCTGCGGCCGGACGCGCCGGTCGATCCCCTTCAACACCTGAGTAAGTATTTCCGCGTCAAGAACCGCCTCGAAGGCGTAGAAGAATGTCTGCTTCAGATATTGATCGGAGCGGGCCATGCTGATGACTAGTGCCCCAATCATTACGGCCCACATGGTTACTGTCGCGTTATGCCCGCTGACGATCAGATTGAAGTCATGGAACCGCGCCGTGTGGCGGAAGTAGTGCGGGTCAAACGGATCAATCATGAAAAGAAGGCAGGTGACAGCTGCAAACAAGATGGTAGGCCGCCAATACCTTCCTTCTAGCAACAGCTTGGGAAATGACCAAATTTTTGCCTGGTCTGCCAGCACGTTGGGGATGAAGAGGCGCAGCGAGACTGGGCGTGTAGGGTACACTTTTTCGGGTCCAAGAAAGCTGTTATTCTGGGTCAAGCCGTATTTTTAGACTTCGCCCGCAGCCAGCGACGCATCTCCGCCGCCCGGACCCTTTCACGACAAAATGGATAGCACCTGCCCCTCATTCTAGTCGAGGCGTACTATCTCTGCAATAGAAATATACCGCGGGCGTGAAGCGCGTTTTGGGATGCAGAGCTTTGGAACGCAGGGTTCGTTCTTTAACCCTGCGGTTTGCCATCATCCTCAAAAAGCCGCGGCATTAAACGACGAACGCTGCGATACAAAGCCGCCGTTGGCGGGGATCACCATTCCGGTCGCTCCATTCCGCCCATTGCGGGTATGATAGAAGAGATGAACACTCAGCCCAACGGAAAGTTTCGCCATATCCGCTTATTCATCTTTGACCTCGATGGAACGCTCATCGACAGCGAGCAAGACCTGGCGCTGAGCGTCAATGCCATGCTTCGCCGGATGCACCGTGACCCGCTTTCGCAGCCGGTTATCTCCTCCTACGTCGGCCAGGGGGTGACGGCGCTGGTGCGGCGCGCGCTGGGTCCGGCTGCCTCCGAGGCCGAGGTGGAGGAGGCCACCGCCTTCTTTCTCGACTATTATCGCGCTCACATGCTGGACAACACCGTGCTTTATCCCGGCGCGAGGGAGGCCCTCGAAGGCCTCGAGCCGCGCAGCCTCGCCCTGCTCACGAACAAGCCCATCAAGTTCACGCATCAGATTCTGGCGGGCCTCGAAGTGGACCGCTTCTTCTCCTTTGTTTACGGCGGCAACAGCTTCGAGCAGAAGAAGCCTCATCCAGTAGGCGTGCTGCGGCTGATGGATCAAACCTGCGCCACAGCGAATGAGACTCTCATGATCGGGGACTCAGTGACCGACGTTGAAACTGGGCGCAATGCGGGCGTGAGCACATGCGGAGTAACCTACGGTATTGGATCGCCCACGCTTGCCTCACTCGCGCCCGACCTATTGCTCGACGACCTGCGCGATCTACTGCCTTTGGTTGGCGCCAAGCATTCAGAGGGCGCGGAGCACGAGGAATGCACCCAATCGGCTCTTGCGGAGCCGAAATGAAACTCAGCAGTTAGGGCTCTTCCCGAAGAGGCATTTCCTTTGAGCCAATCCCTTTTCAATTTCGAATCCCTGGAAACCGGGCGAAAAGTCTACACCGTCTCCGCGCTTACGCAGGAGATCCGCAACTTCCTCGAGCCGAAGTTTCTGGACGTCTGGGTCAGCGGCGAAGTTTCGAATTGCCGCCCCGCCGCCTCCGGCCACCTCTACTTTACGCTTAAAGACCGGGCCGCCCAGCTTCGCGTGGTGTGTTTCCGCAATCAGGCGCGCTACCTGAAGTTTAAGCCGCAGGACGGCGTCTCGCTCATCGCGCGCGGAAGGCTGAGCGTCTACGAAGCGCGTGGCGAATACCAGCTCATGGCCGAGTATCTGGAGCCGGCCGGCCTTGGCGCGCTTCAACTCGCTTTCGAGCAGCTAAAGCAGAAACTTGCGGCGGAAGGCATGTTCGCGCCTGATCGAAAGAAGCCCCTTCCTGTGCTGCCACGAACAGTGGGCGTGGTGACATCGCCAACTGGCGCCGTAATCCGTGACATTCTGCGCGTGCTGCGGCGGCGCTTCCGCAATATGAACGTGGTCATCTACCCGGCGTTGGTGCAGGGGGCGGGAGCGGCGGAAGAAATTGCCCAGGGCATCCGTTACCTGAACCAATACCGGCTCGCGGATGTGTTGATTGTGGCGCGCGGAGGCGGATCGATCGAAGACCTCTGGGCCTTCAACGAAGAGACAGTAGCGCGCGCCATCGCCACGTCCGGGCTGCCCGTCATCTCGGCGGTGGGGCACGAGACAGACTTTACCATTGCCGACTTTGTGGCCGACCTGCGCGCGCCCACGCCTTCGGCGGCCGCTGAACTCGTTGTCCACCGTAAGCAGGATTTCGAAGCGGAGCTTGACGAGCGCCGACGCCGCATGATTCAAGCTGCTCACCTGAAGCTCTCCGCGCTCGGCCACGCCCTGACCACTGTCTCGATGCACTGGGTTTTCAAGGCGCTGCCTTCCCAGCTTGCGCAAAAATCGCAGCGGTTGGACGACCTTTCCGCGAGCCTCCATCGCGTGACGCGAGACCGAATCAACACGTTCCGGCAGCGCGTAATCGAAGCTCGTGCGGGGCTCGCGCGAATGGACCTTCAAAATGTACTCAAACTGAAACGTGCCCACCTTGGCCACTTTAAAAACGCCCTCAACGTCCTGTGGACGCAGCGGCTGCTAGAGAGCCGCAACCGCCTGGCGCACGCGCGCGCCCTGCTTGGCGAGCGCAGCCCGCAGGCAATCCTCGATCGCGGATATGCTATCGCGCGTGACGCTTCGGGGAAGGTTCTTCGCTCGGCAGCGACTGTAATGGAAGGGAACGAGATATCCGTCCGGTTGGCGGAGGGTGAGATTGGCGCTACGGTGCGCAGCCGCCGCAGATGATCATCACAGCTCTTCTTGGTGCGCAGGGTTCATTTTTCAACCCTCAGTTTTTCCGCGATTCGCTCGCAGCGTTCAAATACAAACGCCACGCTACAATGGTTGCGCTTCTCTTCCCACCGCGAACCGGGCTTTTGGAAAAAACAAATGAAATAAGATAAACAGGTTCGCAATCACCACAAATACGAACAGGCTCGCCTCAGGTCCGACGGCGCCTCCAGTAAGCCACGCGGGGCCGTACAAAGCCGAGTTAAAGAGGTGGCGAGCGATGGTGATGCCGCTATCCGGCACGAAGAAGATGAAACTTTCCGCATAGTCCCACATGGCATGAAATCCGATGGCAAACCAGAGGGTCCCAGTGCGCCGCACGGTGAAACAGCAGAACAGCCCGATCAGCCCGGCGGCGAGAGCGCCCGCCCAGTCTTCGCCCGCGTTGCGGAGATGCAGCGCGCCGAAGGCAATGGAAAGCACCACCGAGGCCGGCCAGAATCCCATGCCGCTCGAAAGGGTGTAGAGGGCATACCCCCGAGTAAAGAATTCCTCGAAGAAAGCCACAGCGAAGAACCCCAGCGCCCAGACGGCCGCCTCCAAAAGCAGGCGTTTTCTTCCCGCTGCCACCAGGGGGCCGAAACTGAAACCGTGATAGTAATCGATAAGCAGCAGCAACAGGGTTAGGGCAACACCGCCCCAGATAATCCCCAGCCAGAACTTGCCACCGAGCGCGCGCCGCCACGGCAGCGCGTAATCGCTGAAAGAGCGCCTTTCCGCCAGCGCCATGATCCCGGCCGCAATCAGCGCGGCGATCAGCATGATGCCTTCGTTCAGCAGCAGCCCCCGCGTGAGGTGCGGTCCCGGAGCCGCTGGGATTATTCTTCCAGCAAGCGCCATCAGGAAAATTAACAAAATCACCCAAAGCATTACAAAAACCAGCAGGCGCCATCCGGACCGGAGTTCGCGCTCGTTGAGAAATACGCGCAAGACCGGCCCTTTTTGGAGAAAAGGGCGATGCTTGGTGTTGCCGGAATACGGAGCGTCTGGGGGTGGGGACTGATCGAGGTTCATAAGGTGGTTGCCGCAAAGCGGTATGAATGATCAAGGATTCCTAACTCGGGCGATTAACTCAAATTATCTAGGAAACCCGGCTGCGCTGTAGGGGGGGCGGGGTTTCAACCCCGCCAACACTCAAACTTTTATTACTCTCTCGTTTCGCGCCGCGAGCGGCTTGCCAGGGCAAGCCGCTCGCGGCGCGAAACGAAAGTATTCAGTCGAACGCACGTAATGGCGCGGTTAAAACCGCGCCCCCCTTGGCTGCCCAGCCGGGTTTCGTGAATAATCGCGGCTAATTCGCCTCAGCGGCGCCGTGCCTCACGCGCACCAGGGTTATCTCCGTACCGCTTCCGGAAGTTTTCAACGCCACCACTTTCTCGACAGGGTCTCGCTTGATTTCAAAGGTAATCTGAAGTCCGTCGTGTCCCGTTGTTGTCTTCGTGATTTCCCCGCTCAACTGGTCGCGGTAATAAGCGGCCACTTTATTCAGCGGGTCAGATGTTTTAAATTTCGCGGTGGCCACGTTAACGGCCACCCCTGTGTCATGGCCGCCGGGGAAATCCAGATTCACGTTGGCAGAGTCCTTATCGTGCTCGCGCTCGGCGCCGGGGTAGAGGGGCAATCCGATTAGGGAAGGGTCCACGGCGCTTTGGTTGACGTCGATGCTGCCCACCGGGGTCTTAATGCTCACTTGGTTTTGGCTCTCATGATGAACGGATACATTCTGCGAAATGATTCGAACCCCATAGATAAGTGCCGCGACCGCGCAAAGGACGATCAGCGCCAGCACGAGCAGCGCAATGAGAACCCCGTGGCTCGACGGCGAACGACCCGGTGGAATGGGGGCCGCTCCGGGCGGTATGGGAGAGGGTTGCGATGGTTCACTCATGTTCAACTCGATTCCTTGTCTGGTCTTCTATGGCAATGGCCCAGTTTTTACAGTAAGTATCCTCCGGCAGAGCCGGAGGCTTTATGATTGGCGGCCCCTCAAAGGGACCTGTTCCTGCGGCTTGATCGCGGTCGTGGACTGAAATACCCCTCACCCGCGCTCGTACCTCGCGCACCCTCTCCCATCGGGAGAGGGTTGTGGTCCTGTCGTTGATCCCCTACCCCTCCCCAAGCTTGGGGAGAGGGTGGCGAGCCCTTCGCTTGTCATTCTGAGCCCTTCGGCTTCGCTCAGGATAAACTCCGCGAAGAATCCCCGTATTTCCGCTCAGGGTAAACTCCGTGAGCCGGGTGAGGGGCATTTCAGTGCTGACTCCCGGGGTAGTAAGTTGCCCCGTTCCATAAGCCTATCAGACCTGTGGGAGCATTTTGAGACCAATGGGATGTATGGGACTATTTTTCAAGAGCCAGATTACACCACTCCCAAGGTTATGATACGCTCTCCGGCGGCAAAAGTTCCAAGCCGGCTTCGGGCCATTGTACGGTAAAATTAGCGGTACGGAGCTAAAACGGTGGCTGAGCACAAGCATCTGGATTTGCACAGGTTCCCCTGGCGCGTCCGCAAGCCGCTGAAGGTATTCGCCCCCGGCACTTCTCTTCGCAAGAGGGTCGCCTACAGCCTGGCCATTGTGCGGCTAATCCTAGTGCCTGTGATTGCGCTTGCCGTTTACTATCTGTTCGCTATGGGGTGGATTGTGGACCGCATCGTGCGCGTGGACGCGCAGGTGGCCACGCTGGCCGAAAGCGTTTCCATCCAGATGTTAAACGCCCGCCGCATGGAGCTGAACTATTTCCTGCTGCGCGATCCGGCGGACCTGAAGGCCAGCCACGATTCGCTCGATACCCTGCAGAAGACGCTCGATCAATGCGCAACCTTGCAGCCCGCCATCAGCGGCTCAGTCCATCTCATTCAGGCCGAGCTCCAGGCGTACCGCCGTTCTTTGGATAGCGCCGTGGCTAAAGTTAATTCG
>DASZAA010000185.1:0-15988 GCA_035945615.1 Terriglobia bacterium | reverse complement strand
TTCGCTCCGCATGGGTCCCTACGATTTCAAGCCCTATTCACGCGACGGCAAGGGCTTTGACTGGCCGATCTCTTACGATGATCTGGCGCCCTACTACGACAAGACGGAAGAATTAATTGGCGTCTTCGGCTCCGCCGAAGGGCTGGAGAACACCCCGGACGGAAAATTTCTTCCGCCGCCCAAGCCGCGCTGTTACGAATTGATGGTGCAGGATGCGTGCCGCAAGCTGGCCATCCCCTGCGTTTCCTCCCGGCTGTCGATTTTGACGCGCTCGATCCATGGTCGCGCCGCGTGCCACTATTGCGGCCAGTGCGGCCGCAGTTGCGCGACCTCGTCCAATTTCTCTTCGCCCACGGTGTTGATCCCTCCCGCGATGGCCACCGGCAACTTGAAAGTTATCTGCAATGCCATGGGCCGCGAAGTACTCGTGGGCGATAATGGGCTGGCCACGGGCGTCTCCTACATTGACAAGAAGACGCGGCAGGAAGTTCAGGTGCGCGCTAAAATCGTGGTGCTCGCGGCGAGCAGTTGCGAAACCGCGCGCATCCTGCTGAACTCCAAAAACCGCCGCTTTCCCAACGGCGTTGCCAACTCGACCGGGATGGTGGGGAAATACTTGATGGATACCGTAGGCGCGGACGGCTCGGCCGGTTTTTTCTCCATTATGGGGACGCTTCCTCCGCACAATGAAGACGGCGTGGGCGGGATGCACCTCTACATGCCCTGGTGGAACTATCAGAAGCAGGCCAAGCATCAAATGCCTTTTTCGCGCGGTTTTCACATTGAGTTTGGCGGAGGCCACGGAATGCCGGGGGGAGGGTTCGGAGGCCGGCATCTGGGTCCGGGCTACGGGCAGGATCTCAAGCAGCGCGCCCGCAAGCTCTACGGCGCGTATATCGGCTTCTCTTGCCGCGGCGAGATGATTCCCAACGACGACAGTTATTGCGAGATTGACAACCGCATGGTGGATGAGTGGGGCATCCCCGTGCTGAAATTCCATTTTAAGTGGAGCGAAGACGAAATCCAGATGGCGAAGTACGCGCGCGAAACTTTTGACGAGATCATCAAAACCTCCGGCGGCGAGCCACTACGCACGTGGAGCGCGAAAGATAATTGGGGTATTTCGGAGGGCGGCGAGATTATCCATGAGGTAGGCGCCTGCCGCATGGGGTCGGACCCGAAGACGTCGGCGCTCAATGAGCACTGCCAGGCGTGGGATTGCAAAAACCTGTTTGTGACCGATGGCGGGCCGTTTGTCAGCAACGCCGATAAAAATCCGACGCTCAGCATTATGGCTCTGGCGTGGAGAACGTCGGAATACGCCGCCGGCCAAGTGAAGAAACGCAATGTGTAAGACGCTGCGGGTTTTGGCCATATTTCAAATATCAAGTTTCAAATGGGTGGGATGCGTGGGTAGGGGGTAGAACAGTTGGCACTTTTCGAGCCGTATTTTTTTGCTTTTTGACAAATCAGCGGTTAACTTCAAAGGCGAATTAACCGCGGCTATGCCTTCCACCGCTCCGCAGCGGAGGGCTTTAGATGATGAGGATGAGAATGGGAGGCTATGATGAGCGACAGTAATAAACCTGCAGGATCGCTAAACCGGCGGGATCTGCTGAAGGTAATCTCTCTTGCGCCGGCCGTGGCGGTAGCGCCCGGTCTGGCTGCGCGTGCTTCTGCTGCTCCGCACTTCGGGGCCGGCGATCCAGATGCGCCCGGCGCCCCATATCAGCCCAAATTTCTAAATCCTCATCAGTGGAAAACGGTGTCTCTCCTATGCGGCCTGATCATACCCGCAGACGAACGCTCAAGCAGCGCCGCTGAGGCAGGCGTGCCTGCGTTCATCGATGATTTCGCCAACCTTAGGGGCGAAAAAGTGCAAACAATGCTCTCCGGCGGGTTGGCATGGCTCGACTGGCGGTGTAACCGGGATTATGCCCGTGATTTCGCCGACTGCACAGCGGCCCAGCAGAAGGAGACGCTCGACAGCATCGCGTATCCGGAAAAAGCGAAGCCGGAAGACGCCTTTGGCGTGGTATTCTTTAGCGAGTTGCGCGGCTTGATTATGGAAGGATTTTACACCAGCAAAGAAGGCATCAAGGACTTGCAGTACATGGGCAATAAAATGGTGGCGGACTGGGAAGGCTGCCCCGAGAACGTCACTTCGCGCCTAGGCGTGAATTATTCGCACTGGAAGCATTGGAAAAGTTAGTGCGCCGCCACTGCAAGACTCTGCCCCAAAGATCATGAAACGGCCAGGAATGGAGTGAATCGCATCAGAATTCACCGAACGAACCCTAAAGCCGTTTAGAATCAATAGATTCTATTTTTGGAGTGAAAATACTCCATAAATGCAAAACAAGGCTTCAATTCCGGTATAAATATCTTGAAATTCGACGTTATTTGAAGACTTATGACCATTACTCGAGGACTTTTGGCAATGTTTCTCACTAGCGCGTTAGGTCTTGTACCAGCATCAGGCAGCGCCGCACAATCCGCATCTGGCCGCCAAGATATTGTTTATATTGGGACTTACACGCAGTCCACGAGCCGGGGAATTTACGCTTACCGGTTTGACGAGCGTACAGGTGAAATTACTTCACTTGGACTCGCCGCCGAGACGAAAAATCCGTCCTTTCTTGCAATCAGCCCCAATCGCCGCTATCTCTATGCTGTTAATGAGGTTGGCACGTTCAAGGGTCAGAAAAGCGGAGCCGTTAGCGCCTTCGCCATCGACCTCAAAACTGGCAAACTTACCCTATTGAATCAAGTCGCATCTCGCGGGCCGATTCCGGCGCACGTATCGATAGATAAAACCGGTCGCTACGTGCTGGTGGCCAACTACGGCGGGGGCAGCGTCGCTGTTTTTCCAGTGGAGGCAAATGGCAGCTTGGGTCCCGCTTCTGCATTTGTGCAGGACAAAGGTCACAGCGTGAATCCCGTGCGTCAAACCAAGCCCTACGCGCACTCCATCAATGTCTCGCCCGACAACCGCTTTGCCCTTGCCGCCGACCTTGGGATCGATAAACTGCTGGTTTACCATTTCGACGATGGTTCGCTCACGCCTAATGATCCCCCCTATGCTACCGTCAAACCCGGATCGGGTCCCAGGCACTTTGTTTTTTCTCCCAATGGCAAATTTGTCTACGTCGAAAGCGAGATGGGGTCGTCGCTGACGGTATTTTCCTACGACGCGGCACGCGGCGCGCTGAGCGAGGTGCAAACCATTTCCAGCCTTCCGCCTGACTTCAAGGGCAAGAGTACGGGCGCCGAAGTGCAAGTGCTTCCCTCCGGCCGCTTCCTTTATGCCTCAAATCGGGGTAGCGACACGATCGCCGTCTTTGCCATCAACCGCCGGAATGGAACCCTCAAGCCGGTTGAATACGTTCCGACGGGCGGCAAAAACCCCCGCATGTTTGCCATCGATCCCTCGGCCAACTATCTGTTTGCGGCAAACCAGGATTCGAGTAACGTCGTCATTTTCCGCATCAATCAGTCGACCGGAAAGCTAACCCCCACCGGCAAGCAACTGAAACTATCCTCGCCGGTTTGCGTGGTTTTTGTGAAGGCTCGCTGAGGCGGGGAGGGAACAGACGCGTAGCCGTGGCAGCGGGTTTACTCTGCCATTTGAGACACAAATAAAAAAGCCCACAGTTGGAAAAACGCCAACCGTAACTACCATTCCCACTGTAGCGGCGGCCTCCGGATTTTCCTAATAAAGACCAGCGGCGAGAGGCCGCAGTTGCAGCCCGCCTGCCCAGCCTTGGGTTTTGCTGGAATATCCTGTAAACTCGACATAGATCGGTTCACGTGAAGGAGCGCCTGTTGATATGCCTTCTGTCATGAAGACACTATTTTTGAATCCGCCCAGCTTCAAGGGCTTTGATGGCGGGTCTAGCGCCCGCTACCCGGCCACGCGGGAGATCCCTTCGTATTGGTATCCGGTGTGGCTGAGCTATCCGGCGGGAATGCTCGAAGGCAGCCGGCTGCTCGACGCCTGTCCGCATAATATCTCTCCTGAAGAAACTGTTCAGATTGCGCGCGGCTATGATTTCGTAGTGCTTTTCACCTCAACCGTGGGTTTTCAGAATGATTGCCGTATGGCGCGGCTGATGAAGGAGGCGAAGCCCGATCTCAAGATTGCCTTCGTAGGGCCGCCCGTGCAGATGCAGCCTGAGGCGAGCCTTCGGGCCTGCGAAGCCATCGATTTCGTTGTGCGGGGCGAGTTCGATTACCCGGTAGTCGAATACGCGCAGGGGATGCCGCTCGATCAAATCCGCAATGCGAGCTACCTGAAGGATGGCAAGCTGGTGTCAAACCCGGAGCGTCCGCAGCTTCAGACGGCCGACCTGGATCAACTGCCGTTTGTCAGCGAAGTCTACAAACGGAACCTCGCCATTGAGAATTACAGCATTCCCTATCTTCTTCATCCGTACATTTCTTTCTACTCTACGCGTGGCTGTCCGGCGCTGTGCACTTTTTGCTTGTGGCCCCAGACGATGTCGGGCCACACGTGGCGCGTACGCTCGGTGGATAACGTAGTGGCCGAAGTCCGTCAGGCACAGAAGCTTTTTCCGCAGATGAAGGAAATCTTTTTCGATGACGACACCTTCAACATCCGCAAAGACCGGATGCTTGAAATCTGCAAGAAGTTCAAACCGCTCAGCTTCCGCTGGTCCTCGACGGCGCGCGTGCACAGCGATTACGAAACGCTGAAAGCGATGGCGGACGGTGGCGCGCGCCTGTTTATCGTGGGCCTCGAATCGGGCGACCCGCAGATTCTCAAGAACATCAAGAAGGGCGCTACGGTGGAAATGGCCCGCGCCTTCGTCAAGAACTGCAAGAAAGTGGGCATTAAAATTCACGGCGATTTCATCATCGGGCTGCCAGGTGAGACGCCTGAGACGATTGAGAAAACCATCCAATATGCCAAAGAGCTAGATGTTGAGACGGTCCAGGTTTCTATTGCCCACGCTTTTCCCGGCACCGAGCTTTACGAGTTCTACGCCAAGAACAATTACATGGTGCACAGCGCGGTGACGGACGAAGGCGGCCACCAGCTTCCTCATATCGAAATGCCCGGTCTCAGCCGCCGCGACATGATGGCGGCCGTGAACCGTTTTTACGACGAGTATTACTTCCGCCCGCGCATTGTCTGGCGGCTTGTGAAAGACGCGCTGTGGGACGCCAACGAGCGCAAGCGTCTTTATCACGAGGCGGCAAGTTTTCTGCGGCTGCGCGGCGAACGCTTGAAGTATGTGCGCGATGGCGCGCCCACCCGGCCTATGGTGAGTGTTCCCGCCAATGCGCCGCCCCCCGCCAACAATATTGTGTAAAAGTTGTAACGGCGGCCTCTGGCCGCTGGCACAACAGCCGCCGAACGGATTCTATATGCTGGCGCTTCACGGCTTAGCGTTACATCATGCACTTCTCCTCATCCGCCTGCGCAAGGCTGTGCTCTTCGCGCCTTGCCTGGCGTTTGCCTACTATCTCGTGGCGGCTGGCTGCGCTGTCAATTTTTCACGTCGGCGCGGCGTCCGGCGGGCCGCTTACACTCCGCCCGTAAGCATTCTCAAGCCGGTACGCGGCCTTGACCGCGAGGCTTACGAAAATTTTGCCAGTTTTTGCCGCCTGGATTATCCCGAATATGAGGTTCTTTTCGGCGTGGCGGACGCGAACGATCCGGCTGTGCCGGTGATTCACAAATTGATCCAGGATTTTCCCGATTGTCCCATCCGGCTCGTGACCGGGATGCGCAGGCACGGACCGAACGAAAAGGCTTCTATCCTGGCGCACCTTGCCCGGCAGGCGAAGCATGATTTATTGGCAATCAGCGACAGCGATACGCGCGTCGATCCCGGCTGCCTGCGCGACGTTGCCGCTCCCTTTGCGGACGCGCAGGTTGGCTTGGTGACGTGCCTTTACCGGGGCGAGCGGCAAGAGACGCTGGCGGACGCTATCGAGGCGGTAGGCATCAGCTCGGACTTTTTCGCGGGTGTCTTTGTGGCCGAGCGATTTGCAGGAGCGCAATTTGCACTGGGCGCCACTATGGCGGTCCTGCGCGCGCGCCTGGACGCTATCGGCGGCTTCGAGGCGCTTTCGGATTATCTTCTGGACGACTATGAGCTTGGCCGCCGAGTGGCCGAAACGGGCTTCCGCGTGGAGTTGATTCCTCATACGGTTTCGATGGTGCTGCCCGCCGAGACGCTTCGCGGCTATTGGCGGCGGCAACTGCGCTGGGCCGTGGGCGTGCGCAACTCGCGCCCGTGGGGGCACCTTGGCCTGCTTATCACGCAGGGGCTTCCGCTCACCCTGGCTGCTGTGCTTGCGTCTCACTCATTACGAGAGTCTTGCTTGTATCTTGCGGCTTACTTGGCAACCCGTGGCATTATGACTTGGGCGGTGGGCGCGCGCGGCTTGCAGGATCCGGACTGGCTTAAAAACTGCTGGCTTGCACCCGCGCGCGACGCGCTCGCCTTTTGCGCTTGGGCGGCCAGCCTCCGCCACAGCCGCGTCAACTGGCGAGGTGATGGGTTTTACGTCCGCAAAGGCCGCTTGATTGCCTGATGAACTTCCTGCTGCTGGCGCTTACGCTCTATGTCTTCGCCTCGCCTTCTCCGGTCAAAATCCTTACGGCGGATCTCAGGCCCGAAACTCTATCGGCGTTTGAACGCTACGTCAAAGCAAGCGAAATTCGCATCGCGCGGGAAGAACACAACCCGAATGCGTTTCTCTACTTCGACTCGCTTCCTGCGGCGCAACGCAATCAGATTGTCTCGTCTCTTAAGCAAAGCCATGTCTTTATCAAACAGCTTGTAACGCTTGACCCTTCCGGCCGCGCTTTCCCAGTTCCAGGCGGCCTCATTCATCATTGGGTTGGAATTGTGTTCATCTCTCACGTCACGCTGCGCCAGACGCTCGATGTGGTTCAAGATTACGATCATCAGCAGGATGATTACCGGCCTGAAGTAATCCGTTCGCGGTTGATCAGCCGCCAGGGGAGCGATTTCAAGGTGTATCTGCGCCTGCAGGAAAAGAAAATCATCACCATCACGCTCGATACCGATCACGACGTCCATTACGCGCAGCTTGACGCGGACCGCTGGTTCAGCCGCTCCACTTCCATGCGAATTCAGGAAGTGGAGAACGCGGGCGAGCCCGGCGAGCGCCTATTGCCCGTGGGCCAAGATGGAGGTTTCCTCTGGCGCATGAATAGTTACTGGCGGTTTGAAGAGCGGGATAGCGGTGTTTACGTTCAATGCGAGTCCATTTCGCTCACGCGCGATATTCCTTCAGGATTTGGCTGGCTAGTGGGGTCGTTTGTCACCAGCATTCCCAAAGAGTCGCTCGAAGAGACACTCGATCAAACGCGCGCGGCCGTTGTAGCGGCGGCATCTGGCCGCCGGCCTTGACCATTCAAAAGCCGGCGGCCCCTCGCAGACCTCGGCTACCGCTCCAAATATCCTGTGCTATGCTACTTCCGTTTTTTCATCTTGGGGGTTTGCCGTGATTCGCCGTTCTGCATGGGCATTCTTCATCCTCGCTTTGGCCGCATCTTTTGCGCGCATGACCTTCGCACAACAATTTTCCGAAAGCTTATATCAGGAATTGCGCTGGCGCATGATCGGCCCGTTTCGCGGCGGGCGGACGCGCGCCGCTTGCGGCGTGCCCAGCGAGCCCAACGTGTTTTACGTGGGCCAGGTAGACGGCGGGGTGTGGAAGTCGGACGATTACGGACGCACATGGTGGCCGATTTTCGACGAGGAGCCTTCGCAATCCATCGGTGCCATCGCCGTCGCGCTTTCGGAGCCGAACATCGTTTACGTTGCGAGCGGAGAGGGCTTAGCGCGGCCCGATCTTTCCATCGGCGATGGGATTTACAAGTCCACCGACGCAGGCAAAACGTGGACGCATCTTGGCCTGCGCGATGGCGAACAAATTCCCGCGCTTGCTGTTGACCCGCACGATCCAAACCGCGTCTTCGCGGCGGTGCTCGGTCATCCCTACGGGCCGAGCGCGCAGCGAGGCATTTTTCGCTCGACCGACAGCGGCACAACTTGGCAGAAGGTGCTTTATGTTGACCAGAATACGGGTGGCGCGGACGTTGAAATTGACCCGTCGAATCCCGATGTGATCTACGCCACACTTTGGGAAGTGCGGCAAGGCCCGTGGGAATATGACAACGAATACCAAGGCACGGACGGTGGCATTTTTAAGTCGACGGACGGCGGCAACACCTGGCAGAAGCTCACGCAAGGCTTGCCGGCAAATCTGGTGCAGGCTTACATTGCGATTGCTCCGAGCGACCCGAGCCGCCTTTATGCCACTGTGGGCACGACGGAGCCGGGAGACTACGAATCGGGGCAAGGGCTTGGCCTCTATCGCTCGGACGACGGCGGGGAGCACTGGTATCGCGCCACTACCGATCCGCGCCCTTCGTTCCGCATCGGCGGCGGCGACTTGGCGGTCCCCAAGGTTGATCCAACGAACGCGGACATTGTCTACACCGCGAGTATTGTGACTTGGCGGTCTCGAGACGGCGGAAAAACTTGGACGGCCATACGCGGCGCGCCCGGCGGGGACGATTACCAGAACCTTTGGATCAATCCTAGGAATCCTGCGATCATTTTGTTGGTGAGCGACCAGGGCGCGATTGTGAGCGTTAATCGTGGGCGCACATGGAGCAGTTGGTATAATCAACCCACCGCGCAGCTTTACCACGTCCAGACTACCAACACGTTTCCGTACCGCGTGTGCAGCGGCCAGCAGGAAAGCGGCTCGGTGTGCATTTCGAGCCGGGGCAACAACGGCGAAATTACCGTGCGCGATTGGCGTACAGTGGGCGCGATCGAATACGGCTATGTGGCGCCCGACCCGCTTCATCCGGACATTATCTACGGTGCGGGCACCAACGAAGTCTCGAAATTCCACTGGTCCACCGGCCAAGTGCAAAACGTGACCCCGATTCCATTGCGCAGCCCCAAGGTGCGCGTGGACCGCACGCAGCCGCTCATCTTTTCGCCGGTTGATCCGCGCGCTCTCTATTACGCTGCGAGCCGCGTTTTCAAAACTATCGACGGCGGACAAACGTGGCAAACCATCAGCCCGGACTTGGCGCGTAAACAGGATGGCATTCCCGCCAGCCTGGGGAATCTTGCGGCGAAAGGCGCGAAGGCGGCCAAGCAGCGTGGCGTGGTTTACGCGCTGGGTCCGTCGTTCAAAAATGTAGATACGCTTTGGGCGGGCACGGATGACGGCCTCATCTGGATCACTCACGACGGTGGAAAAAACTGGCAGAACGTTACACCGCCCGAATTGACGCCCTGGAGTAAAGTGACGCAAATCACCGCATCGCATTTTGACGATGAATTGGCATACGCTTCCGTCAGCCGTTTCCGCATTGATGATCTTCGCCCTTATATTTACCGCACCCACGACGGCGGCAAGACCTGGCAGTTGATCGTCTCTGGATTGCCGCAGAATGCTCCGGTAGATACCGTGCGCGAAGATCCGGTGCGCAAGGGCTTGCTGTTCGCCGGAACCGAAACCGGCGTGTGGGTTTCGTTCGACGACGGTGGTCGCTGGCAATCCCTGCAGCTCAACCTGCCGCACACCTCCATGCGCGACCTGTGGATTCACGGCCACGACTTGATCGTGGCCACGCACGGGCGCTCGTTCTGGATTATCGACGACATCACACCGCTCGAACAGCTCACAGAGACGGTGGTTCACGCGAGCGCCTATCTTTTCACCCCCGAGGCGGCCACCCGCGTGCGGCGGGATACGAATACGGATACTCCGCTGCCGCCCGATGAGTCGCTCGGCAAGAATCCGCCTGACGGCGCGATCATCGACTATTATCTTGCGCAACCCGCTTCCGGCCCGGTGACGATCGAAATCTTCGACGCCCAGGGCAAGCTGGTGCGCCGATATTCGAGCGCAGATCATCCTGTGGCTGCCGAGGCCAGCAAGACCTTAATCCCGATGTACTGGCTCCAGCCGCCCCAAACGCTCTCATCCGCTGCCGGAATGCACCGCTGGGTGTGGGATTTCTACTATCCCGCGCCCAAATCCGATAATCGCGATTACCTGATAGCGGCTGTTCCTCACAATACGCCGCGCACACCGCTTGGCCCGCGCGCCCTGCCGGGTGAATACACGGTACGGCTCACGGCAGACGGCCACATTTTTACCGCGCCCCTATTGGTGAAGACGGACCCGCGCGTGAAGACGCCAATGTGCGGCCTCAAAGAACAGTTCGCAGCAGAAACGCGCTTGGCATCAATGATGGATCGCGGGTACAACCCAGCGGCGGAGGCCAAATCCGTGCGCGAGCAGCTTCAGAAACTTTCGGGGCAAGCGAGCGGTTCGCTGAAAAATTCCATTCAGATGCTCGAAAAGAAAATAACAGGAATTCTGAACGCGCCGGCGAGTTCTATGGCGCCGGCGGCGACTCTGAGCAGCGTAAACAGCGACGTCTCCACGCTATATCAAGAAATCGACCGTGCTGACGTCGCGCCCACAGCGGCTCAGGCAAACGCGGTTGAAAAGACCGCACGCGATTTCGCCGTCGTGATGTCGCAATGGGAAAAATTGAAGACCGTAGATATTCCGGCGCTCAACCGGCAGCTCGCCGTACACTCGCTTCCCGCGATCCGCATCGAATTGAAACAGCGGTAGACACGGCCGCGTTTTTCTGACCTTGGTCATTCGTATCGCAGCGCAATCATCGGGTCAACCTTCGCCGCGCGGCGGGCCGGAAGGTAAGTTGCCAGCAAGGCAATCAGGCTCAGCAAAACGGCGACGGAAACGAACACGAGAGGGTCGCGCGCTTTGATGCCGTAAAGCATACTCGCCATCAGGCGAGTCACGGCGAACGCGATAGCGATGCCGGCCGCGACGCCGATGATTGCCAGCGTCATACCCTGCCGCACCACCATATTGCGAACGTCTCGCGGGCCTGCTCCAAGCGCCATGCGAATGCCGATTTCCTGCGTGCGCTGCTGCACTGAGTAGGCGATCAAGCCATAGATTCCGATCGCTGCAAGCAGCAGGGCGATAGCGGCAAAAATGCTGAACAACACCATGTTGAAATCGGTGCGCGCTAAAGATTCCCCCATCACTTCGTCCATCGACCGTATATGCGCTACGGGCAGCCCGCCGCTTGAGACGCGGAGTTGCTGCTCGACTTGCCGGCTGAGCGAGAAAGGCGGGACCTGGGTGCGAACGGTCCAATAGATCGGGCTAAGCCGATTGGCGAGCGCCATGACCCCGTCGTTCAGTTGAGCGGATGGCACATACATGATGGGGGGAGGATTGCGATTCAGGCCGTTGTCCCGGACGTCGCCCACAATCCCGATAATCTGGCGCGGAGCCTCGATGAATTCAGGGCCGATGCCGATGCCAATCTGCATCTGCTGCCCAACGGGATTTCCCTTTTTCCAGAATTGCTTCGCAAGCGCCTGGTTGATGATGACCACGTGCGGAGCGGCTGCCGTATCGAGGTCCGTAAACAATCGTCCGCGAATCAGCGGAATCTCAAAGACTTTGAAGAATTGGGGCGAGACAAAGGCCCAATTGGCGTCGCCCGTGAATGGATTCTTGCCTGAGGGCGCGCGCCCCAGGATGTTGAACGTCAGGTCATAGCTGAAGCCGGAGGCGGGCAGGTAGCAATCTGCGGAGGCGGCTTCAACGCCTGGGATCGCATCCAGCCGCTCCTCCGCGTTGTGTTCCATTTGCGCCACGGAACTTGTTTTCTCGAATCGCTGCCCGGCAAGCGACATTTGCATGGTGAGCACGTGATGCGGATTGATTCCCGGGTCCACCGCCTGCATGGCAACAAAAGTACGAATGAGCAAGAATGCGCCGACCAGCAGTACGAGGGCGAGCGCGGTTTCAACAATCACCAGAATCGAGCGGGACTTGTTCTGGCGCAGTCCTGTGCCCGCGCGAGCGCCACTTTCTTTCAGAGTAGCGTTGAGGTCGGAACGCGAAGCGTTCAAAGCTGGAATCAGGCCGAACAAGACGCCGGTGACGAGAGAAACGGCTATGGTGAACGCCAGCACCCGCCAATCGAGCGAAACGGCGGACCCCTGATCCCCAATGCGTGGAATATTGCCGGGGTTGATCGCCAGCAGCGCGCGAACCCCGGCGAAGCCGAGAACAAGTCCGGCGGCGCCGCCCGCGAGAGCGAGCAGCACGCTTTCGGTGAGCAACTGGCGAATGATCCGGCTTCTGCCGGCTCCCACGGCGGCGCGAATGGCAATCTCGCGCTTGCGGATGGTGGCTCGCGCCAGCAGCAGATTGGCGACGTTGGCGCACGCGATCAGGAGTACGAATCCAACTGCACCGAGCAGCACGAACAGGAGCGTGCGCAGGTTGCCGCCTGTTTCGGCGTCTTGGAGCCGTCGAGCATAGAAGGTCGTATTGTTGCCCATCAGTCGCTGGAAATCGGACAGTTTCCGCTTGAAAGCTTCTGTCTCAATCTTGAGCTCGGCGTTGGCCCGCGCCAGACTCACACCTGGTTTCAACCGGGCCGCGCCAAGCAAATAGTGTGCTTCGTCGATGCTGTTTGGGTTCGCGTCAAGCGGCAGCCAAACGTCCGCGGCTGGATCGGGCTGAAAACTCTGGCCGAGCACTCCCGTAACTTCATAAGGTTCGCCGCCTAGTTGAATAGTGCGGCCCACAATGCTGCGGTCTCCCCCGAAGTGGCTGCGCCACAGCCCGTAGCTAATCACTACGAGGCGCGGGCCGCCCGGCCGGTCCTCCTCTTGAGTAAACGGCCTGCCCACGGCCATCGGCGCGCCGAACAATGGGAAATAATTGGCCGAGACGTGAATGCCTTTCAGTTGTTCCGGCCGGTCGCCGCCGGTCAGGTTAATGCCCGGGCCGCCGAAGTCATAGAGGCAGAAATCCTCAAGCGTATGCGTGGCGCCGCGCATGGCCATGAACTCCGGGACGGCAAGGCTGGTTTGATAATTATTGGCATTGGATTGATGGAGGGTGAGCTGGACCAGGCCGTCGGGCTGAGGGTAGGGCAGGGGCTGGAGAAGCACCGTGTTGACCACGGAAAAGATTGCAGTAGTCGCGCCGATACCGAGCGCCAGCGCGGCCACGGCAGTGGCGGTGAATCCCGGATTACGCCGCAACATGCGAACGGCATAGCGAAGGTCGTGAAGTATATCTACAAGCCAGTTTCCCACCGTCCTTACCTCGTTGCCTAAAGAAGTTGGCAGCGCGCCGCGGCTACACCGCGCCGGTCTGGTAGATAATACGACCGTCCAACGGCAATTGTTCCAGGGAAAAAGTGAGAAATAATGGCAAAACCAAAAAGCCTCATGCAAAGGCGCTAAGGCACATAGAAAACACAGAGTAAGTTCTCTATTCTCTACGACATTTGCAGCTTTGTGTGAGGCTGGTCTTTTCTCAAGCGCACGCGAACATGGCCAAATCGGTGGTTTCAGTAAATGGCTGGCGGGAACAAACTTCAGCTCAGCGTTCCGCTATAAGCCAGCACGATGAATCCGAGGATGAGGAACACAATGGCGAGGAGCATCGAATTGACCGACTTTTTGCCTGCGCCTTTCCATTCGCCCGTGACAAAACCCCACACGCTTGAGGTGATGATGATCACCGACATAAAAAGCGGCCAGCCGAGCACGGGACCCATATCGCCGATGCGCGAAGCGGCTACGCCATAAATCGCCGAACTGCCCATCCAGAGGAAACCCATCACCGCACCGTAAATCCAGTTGATGCCTGTGCCCGAAGTTCCGAAAAGGTGAAGGCTGCGGTTCTTGCGCCAGAGATAAATGCAATAGATCAGATAAGGTACGAGAGACGCCGTATAGAGCGGCGCCCAGATGGCATTGTATTTGTTCGTGAGACTGGCGCCGAGCTCAACCGCGCGGTTGACCGTGGGCGTGCAAAAGGCTAGCCCGAAATTGCCCAAGGGTGATCCCAGACCGGCGAGAATGCACAGGGTTAATCCGGCGGCAAAGCTCATGCGCTTGCCCGAGCCGTCGCTGGATGGTTTGAGGCTGGCGCGAATTTGCTTCTCTTTTTCGCGCCCCGCGAGCGCCGAAAGCACGATGCCCACCAGCATCAGGATGACGCCGAGAAAAATGAAATAGCCCTGGCGGGTGAAGATTCTATCCGAATGTTTTGAAATGAACGGCAGCAGCGAACCGAACGCCGTGGAAATGCCGATCGCAATGGCGAAATTCAGCGCGATACCCACGGCGGCAATCCCCAAGCCAAAGAAAATCTGCGCGAGGCCAAACCCGACACCAAACAGGATGAGAAGAGAGATTTGGTGCGAACCGATGTTTCCATAGAGCGCGCCGGAATGAGGGATGGTGGCAAAGACGAGAATCCAGGGAAAAATGAACATCCCCACCACGGCCCAAACGGACCAGATGTTTTCCCAATTCCACTTCTTGGCGTACTTGGTTGGGGCGGCGAAGCTGCCATTCAAAACGCCGGCAACCAGCGAGAGAATAACTCCGAGAAATATGGCGGACATGGATTGGCTCCCGTTCAAATGGAATCAGATTGTGTAAGACTGTGCTGCCTTCAGACCCCGGAAGTCGAGGAATCCGATTATATCGAAATGCAATCGCCGGGGTTCGAAAACTTTTGCGGGGGCAAGCACTCCAAGTTTCTGCTGATCACTGTATGCCTGGAATGCGAGGCCGTAAAAATTGTTGTACACTCGAATCGCCAAGCCGAGATCAGCCTAACTTTCTCATAGTGCGATATTTGTTTGGATGCGGCTTCTCCGCGCCGTATGCGAGTTAATAATGAGGTGGGGAATGAAACAGCGATCGCGATATCGCGTGTGGACATGGTTCGCCCGAATAGCTTTTATAGGAATCTTGATTCTCTTCGCCGCACGGCGCAAGCCTGAATGGGCGCAAGCGTCTCAATCGCCTCAGTCGGCGCTTGCGGGCGGCCAGATGGCTTCGCCATCTCAACCGCCGGCCAACGTTCTGAAAGCCACAACCCTGCTGGTGCAAGTCAACGTTGTGGTCAAGACCAAAAAGGGCGAGCCAGTCACGGACTTAACCAAGGACAATTTTACTCTTACCGACCAGGGCAAACCGCAGCCCATCCAACTTTTTTCCGTGGACTCGAGCGCGAAGCCAGCGCATTCCTCTGTAGTGCTGCCGCAAAACGTTTTTTCCAATGCAATCATCGTTGATACCGCCGCGCCTAACAGCGTGGCCGTCATTCTGCTGGACGCGCTCAACACCGAATGGAGCGATCAGTCCTACGCCTACCGGAAGGTCACGGACTTTCTCAAAAGCGGGCACACGCGCGGGCCGATGGCGCTCTACGCGCTCGACTCAACCGGCGTGCTGCGCGTCCTTCAAACTTTTACCACTGACCGGGATTTGTTGCGGAAGCGCCTTCGCGCCTGGCACCCTCAGGTTCCCATGACGTTTGCGCCCTGCCATCTCATTACAATCGACGCTTCGGTGTCGCGGGAGAGCGATATTCGATGTCGCCAGCAGACTTCGGAGAAGACGTTTTTCGCCGTCAATCGTATTCAAAGCACGACGGACGCGCTGATTGCCATCGCTAATAACTTAAAATCCGTCCCAGGCCGCAAGGAATTGATCTGGGTTTCGGCGGGTTTTCCCATCACGCTGAACTATCCTGGCATGAGCGGACCTGCAGATAGAATGAGCGGCGCCACAAGCGCAAGGACAAGTCCTGACGGCCTCAAGAATAGTATGAGCGACTCTGAAAGCGCAACGACAGGTCCCGGCGGCAGTAGCGGTTCGGCGAACGGGCCGCCCACTTATACGGTTGAGCCTGCCATCACGCCCAATTTGATGCCCACGCTACCCGACGAGCGCAATCTTGATTCGGTCGTCACGGGCGCGGCCTACGCGCTGAATAGCGCCAGCGTCGCCATTTATCCGGTCGATGCGCGGGGCCTCAGTGCTGACCCTTCGGCGGAGATCAATATCGCCACCATGCG
>DASZAA010000184.1:0-7913 GCA_035945615.1 Terriglobia bacterium | reverse complement strand
AATCTTCTTGATCATCATTGGAGCAGGAGCTTTCGGCTCTTTCGGTTCGCGCTTCGGAGGGCCGGGCGGTTTCCGGCGTGGCGGCTGGTGGGGCGGCCCCTGGATGGGCGGCGGGTTTGGGGGTGGGTTTGGAGGATTCGGCGGCGGAGGTGGTGGAGGCGGCGGGTTTGGGGGGTTCGGCGGCGGCATGTCCGGCGGCGGTGGAGCGAGCGGAGGCTGGTAGCGGCGGGAAAACAATAAGCCGTTGGTTTGCGCAGAAGTGAGACAAAATGGACCACACGGACACAAACAGCCTAGTTGAAAAAGTCAAGAGCGCAGCAGGCGATAACCTGCGTTCCGTTGTGCTTTATGGCCCTTCTGCAAATGAAGATTCGAAGCATTCCGACATCCACATTCTCTGCCTGCTGCGGCAGATCGACGTCCCTGGTCTTGCGCGCCTTCAGGTCGCGGCCAAGTGGTGGATGAAGAAAGGGCATTCCGCATTTTTGGTTTTCACCCTGGAAGAATTGCAACGTTCGGCTGATATTTACGCGGTGGAGTTGCTCGAAATCAAGACTTGCCGCCGCGTGCTCTTCGGTGAGGATGTGTTTGATTCTTTTGAGACGCCGGTGCTGCAGTATCGCCAGCAGGT
Source organism: Terriglobia bacterium (assembly GCA_035945615.1). Lineage (GTDB taxonomy): Bacteria > Acidobacteriota > Terriglobia > UBA7540 > UBA7540 > RH2-MAG17b. Next base: position 7,282 of record DASZAA010000184.1, on the reverse strand, counting down.
AGAGCGGGAACTGCGCCATAGCCTCATCCGACTCCGGCAGAGTTACGTGTTGGCAGCAGGGAATCACAAGACGGTGATGGGGCTGATGGTGAAATCACTTTCTACATTCGGCCTGCTGTTCCGGCACGCGCTCATTGCCTTGGGCGAGGAAGCGCCCGCGACAAACCTCGAGGCTGTAGAACGTCTGGCGGCGCTACTTGGCTTCAGCACGACAAGCTTCCGGGATCTGGCCGGCATTAGAAAGGGAGAACGCAAGGGCAAAGACTTGGACGCGCGCTTGATCTTCCAGGACTATCTCGAATCCATCACACGCGCGGTTGATGTGATCGATGAGCGGCTCGCAACCGGAACGTAGCCCGATTATTCACAGCAACGGTTATTTGTTGTAGCGCTGGCCTTTGGGCGCCGGTTGTTAAGAAAAAGACCGGCGGCCAGAAGCCGGTAAAGGGCCACCGCTACAAAACCGGATGTTACTTTGTAGCAGGAAATGGCAGCACGGAGGTTATGCCGATGAAGAAGTGGCAGATGATGGTAATTGTTCTGATCGTGATCGTGGCGATTCTGATTGGGGCTTATGTGAGCATCCGCAACAACATGGTGCGCAAACAGCAGGAGGTAAAAGCCGACTGGTCCCAGGTGGACGTGGTGATCCAGCGCCGCGCCGACTTGATCCCGAACCTCGTGAATACGGTCAAGGGCTATGCCACGCACGAGGAGGCCGTCTTTGCGGACGTGGACCACGCACGCGCAGCTCTACTGGGTGCGAGCACGCCCGCCGGGCGCATCCAGGCAAATGGCCAGTTAGATGGGGCGCTCGGCCGCCTTCTTGCCGTCGTCGAAAATTATCCTCAGCTTAAAGCCAACGAGAATTTCCTGGAATTACAGGATCAACTTGAGGGCACGGAAAACCGCATCGCGGTTGAACGCCGCCGCTACAACCAAGCCGTGCAGGACTACAATACCTATCTCGGTCTGTTCCCAAACAACCTTATTGCAGGCATGGCGGGCTTCACGCAGAATAGTGATTATTTCAAGGCGTCCACTTACGCACAGCAAGTTCCAAAAGTGGATTTCTCCAACGCGCCGCCCGCGGCTCCCGCCGCAACAGCGCCGCATTGATTATTGATTGCGGAATTGGTCCTCATGACGCACGCACAGCATCGGGTGGTGGACCCGTTTTCGCGCGAGGCCCTGGAATTCCCGGCGATTGTAGAGTTGGTGGGCCGCTTTCTTTCCGGTCCACTCAGCAAGCCTGCGCTCACCGCCATTGAGCCGCGCACCGAACTGGCTGAAATCCTTCCGCTGCTTGCCGCCGCCCGCGAGGCACGCGAGTACCTTTCAGGGAATCCACGCCCCACCCTTGCGGGTCTCACCGATCCCAGACCCCAACTCGATCGTCTTCGCGTTCAGGGCGCCTCTTGTTCTGCGCTCGAAATCCTGGCCGTAATCGAAATGGCGCGAGTGGCTTGTACTTGCCGCCATCTTTTCCGCGAGCCCCCGTTCGCCGCGCTCGACGCTCTCGCCGGTGCAATCCCCGATCTGTGCAATCTGGTTAAAGAGCTCGCCGGGAAAATTCTTCCCGATGGGTCGCTCGATTCCTCTGCCAGCCCGGCGCTGGCCCGCATCCGCCGCTCTATTGAGCAGGCGCAGCGGGAGTTGCACGCGAGACTGGAGCGGATTCTCCGCCGTCTCAGCCAGAACCAGGTCCTGCAAGACGAAGTGGTTGCGCTACGCAATGGTCGCTTTGTGCTTCCCGTTAAGACGGGGATGAAACGCCAGGTGGAGGGCGTAGTGCACGGGGCAAGTTCATCAGGACAGTCCGTGTTCGTGGAACCGCTCGAAACCCTGCCCTTAAACAATGAGTGGGTAGAACTTCAGGATCAGGAGGCGGAGGAGATCCAACGCCTGCTCGGCGAATTCAGCGAGAAATTACGGGAGCGGCGGGATGATCTCCTCGATGCAGCACACTACCTGAGCGAGATCGACATGTCTTTTGCCAAGGCTGAATTCGCCCGGCAATATGGCGGTTGTTTCCCCGAATTTTCAACCGAACGCAACCTGACTTTAAGCGGGGCGCGGCACCCTTTGCTCATCGAGGCTTTGCGGGCATCGGCAAGCGAGCCGGTTCCATTAACCCTCGAGCTGCGCGAGCCGCAATTGATCATGATCGTCAGCGGGCCGAACACAGGAGGAAAGACCGTCGTCTTGAAAACTGTGGGCATCGCCGTGTTGATGGCCCAGGCCGGCTTGCCCGTCACCGCGGACGAAGTGCGCCTGCCCGTCTGCAACCGTGTTCTGGCCGACATTGGAGACCAGCAATCCATTGAACAGAATCTGAGCACTTTTTCCGCCCACGTGCGCAACATCCAAGCGATGGTGGAAATAGCGGACGGCGGCACAATGGTGTTGCTCGACGAAATCGGTAGCAGCACGGACCCGCATGAGGGCGCTGCGCTCGCTGTGGCCATCTTGGAGTATTTCCGCGCTCGCCGCTCGTTGGTGTTTGTTTCCACGCACCATTCCCGCCTGAAAGCCTATGCGTCAGCCATGCCAGAGGCTGTGAACGCCGCCATGGATTTTGATGAAGCCACGCTGCGACCGACGTACAGATTCTTGCCTGGCTTGCCGGGAAAATCGAGCGGCCTTGATATTGCTGAGCGTTTGGGGATGGAAGGCGGAATCATCCAGCACGCGCGCGCTCTCATCGAACCCGGGGAAACGGAAGCCTCGGCCCTGATCGCTTCGCTGCACGAGAAGCGGCAGGAGCTTGAGGCCGCGATGGAAAGCGTGCGGCATGAACGTCAGGAACTCGAAGCTCGTGAAGCAAGGCTGAAGTTGGAAACGGTCGCGGAGCGCCAAGCCAAGTTGCGCGAACTCGACAAGCGCCTCGATCATACGCTGCGCGAATACAGTGGCAAATGGGAGCGCGCTTTAGATGAAATCCGCCGGCGGACGCAAAGGGAATCAAAATCCACCAAGACGCTGGGAAGCGCGGCGCGCAAGGGTGAGGCAATGGCGCGCGGCGCACGCGAAGAATGGAATGCGCAGGTTCTTGAGGCCATTGACCAGCCACGGCCGCCGGAGGCCGGCTCTGGCATTCCTGCAGAGATTGGAGACCGCGTGCGCGTGCCCGACTTGGCCACGCCTGGCGTGGTCACGGCGCTGCTCGAGGACAACCAGGTCGAGATCGAGCTGGGACGGATGCGCATGAGAGTCCCCCGCGACCGCTTGCGCGTGCTAGAGCGCCCCGAAAGTCCCGGCCAGCCTGTGAAATCAGGCCGCGAATCGATGACAGAAGCAGCGGCCTCCGCGGCGCAGCAACAGGAGAAGACGCTACCCCATTCAGAAAGTTTGGAGAGTCCGCAGAGTTTGGAAATGGGTGTGACAGATGAGATCAATGTAATTGGAGCGACAGCGGAAGAGGCTTGCGAGCAGGTCGATAAGTTTCTCGATAGCGCCTTCGTTGCTGGACGCTCCAGGCTGCGCGTCATCCACGGGTTTGGGAAAGGAATCCTCCGCAAAACCCTGCAAGAGATGTTTGCATCTCATCCTCATGTGGCGCAGTTTTATCCGGCCGCCCAGACGGAAGGCGGCGGTGGAGCAACCATTGTTGAGTTGAAGAAGTGATTGATCGAGGGAAGTTTTGGAATTACAAAACTTTCAGGTTTGGGGAGGAGGCTTTCGACCTCCTCCCTAAACCGTTGTAACGAGAGCATCCGAGGATCCTGACTAGGCTCTACCTCCAGTAAAGTGTTCGAAAGGGTTTCTCAGTTTTCTCGCTACTGCAGTAAGGTCATCGCACGGCCCTGACTAGGCTCTACCTCCAGTAAAGTGTTCGAAAGGGTGCTCGGCTCTCTTACTGCAAACTTGTTATCTCACGCGAGCTCTCATTTCGCATAGCCCGTGTGAGAGTCTTGGGGACGGCTTATACTCACGCCCCTCTTGATCTTGACTTTTGCCCGCCCATCTTAAAACTTCCGAAGCAATGGGACTCTACCTCCTCCCGCCTATCCCAGGCGGCGAGTGAAAGCACGAAAAGAGCAATCTTCGTTCCAAAGACAAGCACTGCAATATGTTTGATTTTTGGGCATGACTCCCAGGAATGGGAGCACAGGAATGGTGTAGGTTGGAAAGTCTCTGCCCTGAAATGGTAGCGAAGTGTCCATAAAAAGAGGACCCTAATTCAAGGGAAGTATTACTTTTAAGATGTTAATCATTATATCAACATCAGGATTGTACATGATTAAAGTCAATGTGTCTATCGCTATCTCGCAACCGGCTCATCAACCCAGAACTTGTAGTTCCGGCCTCGACAGACCACACAGAATTGGCGCACCTTAGGGCTTCTAGTACATAAAGAAGCGTTCGACACCCTACAAAAGAATGAAAATAAAACTCACCCGCGCGCTTAGAGCGGGTTAACGCACAAAGGCTTCTATGCTATGGAGGCTCTCCGCGTCTACCCACAACCGGCCTAACGGAGTCCTGGCCTTTATCAAGAAGCGCAATTCAAAGTAGCGATCATATTGGAATTTTTTGAGTCGAGATCCCGCGGAGTACGCGCGCCCGGAAGTCTCAAGGGGGTAACCAAACTCGCACAGACGCTGGCCAATCACCGATTCAAGCTGGGCGAGTTCTTGCGCGCTGTAACCCTGCTTCCAGCGGCCGATCGGGTTGAAATCTTTCTTTGGTCCCTCCGCCGCGAAAGAGGTGTTGGGGTCGCCCACCGTGCCCACGGCGGCCTTCTGAATCCGGTCGTAGTCAAGGTCGTGATCGATGAACGCGCCGATCTTCCGCAGCGCCTCCGGGGGATTACCGACTAACTCTTCGTAATGAATTTCGAGGTAATCAGAGGACATGGCCTGTCCGAATGTTCTGCATTGGTTAACAATCCAATCCCAATAAAAAGCGGCACGCCACCAATCTTTTCCCCGGTCCCACGGAAGGCGCGGGACGTAGCCCTTTTTGCCAAGTGAAAGGGCTGCGTCGCGGCCGTCGCGGACGGTATGAACAAACAGCGCGTCTGGAATCTCGCGCTTGATTTGGGGCATGTAGAGCAACTCTTCGACGCTGAGATTGGCCCACCGCTGGGCCCCCTGCTGCCGGCGCATTTCCCCCATGACGATGCGCAGGAAGTCGCCGCCACTCTTGCACTCTTCCAGAATTCTTGGTTCGAGAAGCCGCGCATCCAGGCCTGTCCTCTCAAAGTAGGGGCTGGCAAGCCATTCCTTCAGCATTCGTTGACGATTGCGATACGCGCGGAAATCGCCGAATTTCGGCGACAGCATGTTATACACCTGGGTGGCAGCGCGATACACCACAAAACCGCCGGAGGAGAGCAGCGCGTGATAGAGGAAGTTGTTCCCGGAGCGGGGACTGCCCACGACAAACACGGGAGCCCTGCTCCTCAGGCTATTTTGCGAGGACGAGGGTGCAGCAGGTGTGGAAGCCACTACTTCGTGGTCACTCATGCTGAAGGCGAAGAATGCTTTCTGTGCTCTTGCTCAAATTAGCCCGCTTTCTGGGTGTGCGGCTCGAGAAACGCGACCAACTCGTCGCGCAAATGCGGCCCGCTCGCCACAAGGCCGCGTAAAAGGGGCGATTGATTACGGTTAAAAACAGGGCGCGAAAAATCCAAAACACCGGTGAATCCGCCAGCGGCCTCAACCAAGGCAACCCCTGCCGCCACGTCCCATTCGTGCTTAGGCGTAAGCGTCCAGGTCGCGTCGTCGAGCCCCGCGGCGACGCGCGCGAGTTTATAGGCGACGGACCCCATCGGGTGCACCGCAAAAGGAGCATCGCGGAAGCGTTCCCAGTCGCCGCGTTTTACCTCGCTGCGACTGGCCAGCACGGTTGCTCCCTGCAAACTGTTTTTTGAACTTGGATGTGCCCGGCTCCCATTATAGCTGAGGCCGTCGCCAGAAGAGCCTAAAAAAATTTCCTGAGTGGCAGGGTTGGCGATGCCCCCGGCCACGGCTACACCGCCTTCCACATAAGCAATGGAAATGCACCACTCGGGAATCCCCGCTACGAACTCTCGCGTGCCATCGAGTGGGTCCACGATCCAGACGCGCTCCTTGTTCAGCCGTGAAAGGTCGTCGGCGCTTTCTTCGGAAAGCCACGCTTCGCCGTCGCACAGCAACGTTTCCTGAAGCACGCGATTGACGGCGTGGTCCGCCTCCGTCACCGGATCATCGCCGCTTTTGAACTTCGCTTCCACCGCGCCCGGCACAAAGGGTTTGAGAGCCGCAATGGCCAGATCTAATGCTTTCTCAATCCGTTCTACAATAACACTACGATCATTCATCGTGAACTGTTGAACCTCCTAGTTGGACCAAGCCATCCCGCGTGTCTTTATTAGGCAAATTTAATGTTTCTTTGTTTTCAATCATCAATAGGGTTCGTTCCGTAAATTTTGTGTGTTTCTGCCCATCCTTCCCGGCCATTTTCTAATCTTCGGGCTTCGTCTTGTAGCGCAGACCGCCGGCCTTGGCGGTCTGCGACCTTTGAATGGACAGAAAACCCGCAGACCTCGAATACGGAGGTCTGCGCTACAACAACCGGCGGCGAGACGCGCCGCTATACCCCCAACATCCGAACCCCCGTGAGCAGCAGCACGGCGCACAGCACGCGCCTTAACCACGGGCCAGGCAGACGGCTGCTGAGTTTCACCCCAATCAGAGCGCCCGGGACCGATCCAATTAAGAGTTCAGCCACTAATAGAGAATCGACATTTCCCAGGTGAAACTGAAGAATGCCCGTAAACCCCGTCAGGATAATGGCATGGATAATATCCGTTCCCACCAGAGACTGCGGATGGCACTGGACGAAGAGCAGAAGCAGGACCATCACAATGCTACCTGACCCGACCGAACTCATGCCTACTAGGACGCCCGCGAACAACCCGATCACCGCCGCTTTAGCCACCACCTCGGCCGGCCGCAGCTTTTGCACGGTGAAAAAGCGCGCGATTTTATCCTCGAAAAAAAGCAGCAACGTAATCCCGACGAGCAATATTCCGATGAATACCGTGAGGAAATGGTTCACGCTGCCGCCCATTTCACGGCGTAAATCATCGAGAACGTGGACGCCCACCCAGGCCCCTGGCAGGCTGCCACAGCACAGCGCCACCACCAGACGGCGGCTGACCGTGCGCGCGCGCCAATGGAAATAGCCGGCGCCCAGCTTGGTGACGGCATTAAAGGCCGCGTCGGAGCCGACAGCCACTAGTGCCGGCACGCGCAACCCGAAAATCAGGATAGGCAGCAGGATGACACCGCCC
>DASZAA010000183.1:0-2702 GCA_035945615.1 Terriglobia bacterium | reverse complement strand
TCCCTGCTTTCACGCGGGGCACTCCGCAGCAGAAGCCTACAGACGCTCTCATCCAGCAGTACATCGATGATGTAGCGGGCGACATTGACGCCGTTCTTCAAAATCGCTATGGCGAGATCATCAACCAACAATTCGGAGGCGGCTTCGCCACGTTTCAGACGGCGCTTTCGGCGGACGCCCAAAATGTGCTTGAGCGAATTAACCGTTATGGCGGCGCTGCGCAACTGGGCCAGACTCTCGCAACCTTCGGCGTGGCCTCGGCTGAGCGTCTGGCGAACGACTTTCAGTCAGCGTTTAAGAATTTGATGGATGAGCTAAGGGCTGTAGACGCCAAGGGAATGTCCCGCGGAGGTATTTACGATCATCTCTTTGACCCGCAATCGGCCACCCCTTCGCCGCGCCCTGGATTGCAAGCTGTGGCGGGAGGCGACCAGCCGAAGGGGCAAACGCCTGCAGATTCCGGCATGTCCAATTTTTTTGGCAAGTTCGATCAGCGATGAATCGGGGCAGCGACTACAGTTGTAGCGTCTCACCGCCGGATTTTCCTATTGCAGACCGGCGGTCACCGGCAGTCTCTACAACCGCAGTGGCTGCCTCGGCAGGTTAGGAATAAGAGAAATCAAGATGGCCTACACAGCGGCATGGAATGCGGCATTTTCAAAGCCGCTGCTTAACCAGGCGATGGCGATTATCCAGCGAGATCAGGCGTCAGCAATCGCGTTGATTAATCCTGCGCTCGCGCCCATTTGTGAATTTCACAAAGGGCCGGCGGCACGCACGGGATTTCCGTGGCTGACCTTATCGGCGGACCAGCTTGAGTTCGACGTATCATCGCCTTGGACGCGCTCGTGGTCCTCGGTGATGACGCTGGCTCTCGAAACGGGTCAGTACGATCAGGAAATGGCACAAGATAACGCGCAGGACTATGCGCACGTGCTGGATGTCATTCTGACGACTGCCAGCGGCGCCGACTGGACATCCGCGCTTCCTGTTGTCCACGAGACGATTCCGGCGGGCATCACAATACCTCTGGCGGCAGGATCGATAAAAAGCGTTTTTGTAAAATCGCACCGATATGACCAAGTCATGCGCGCAGGAATTGATGTTCCCGTGATGCTGGCAGAGCTGACAGTAGTGCTGCAATCGCAGGAAACGTGAAGAATCTCGTGGCGGTTACGATTTTAATCTGTAGCGGGGACCGCCGTTACAGCCGCGATTATCACACAGACTCTAAAGACCCAGTCTATTGGCAGCGGAGGTTTTCGAATGACGTCGGTTGATCTTACTAAGATTCATCAAGGTCCGGGGAGCTTGTGGCTTGGAGTGGCGGTGCCGCCGACGGGGTCCCGCCTGCTAATCGATCTCAATGGCAACCCATCCGTCGCAGCCCTGAATCCGCCTGCCGCGCCGGCTCTTTCAACCGCGCCCGGAGGGTCGCTTCCGGCGGCTACGTATTACGCCGTCATCACCTGCGTTAACCCTTTAGGTGAAACTCTGCCCTCGGTGGAAGCGAGTCTTGCCGTTCCGGCAGGAAATTTGCCGGTCGTGACCTCGCCGCCCCAAGGGGGCAATGCCACGGGCTACAACGTTTATGCGAGTGTTTCCGCGGGCGCTGAGAAGCTGCAGAATTCAACGCCCATTCTGCTCGGGCAGAGTTGGATGTTGCCCGTGGGTGGGATTAGCACGCCCGGTAGCAGTGCGCCCACGGCGAATACAACGGGCCCGCTTTTCGCAGGCGCTGTTTCTGGTGCGACCACGATGACGTGGTCGCCAAAAATTGAAGCTTTGAGCGCGGACCAAGTGGCCGCGCCCATCGACGCACGCCTGACGGCGGAAGAACAGTCAATTGAGGCAGAGGTGATGGAGACGGACTACGCAAAACTCAGGGCCTATCTTTCAAACGGTATTTTCGCTTCCGGGTCTGACCCTGGTTTGCCGGCGGGGTTTCAGAATTACGAGGAGATATCTTTTGGGGGCTTGATGCAGATTCCGCGCATGTCAATCGCCATCATCTCGCCGCGCATCGATGCTCCGGGCAAATTCGTCATCAGCCAGCTCTATTGCGCCTATCAAGCGCAAGCCCTGTCGATGCCGTTTTCGCGCGAAAAGGCGACGTCGGTGAAAGTAAAATTCAGCGGGCTTGCCGACCCGTCGCGGCCCGCAGGCGATCAGGTTGGGAAAGTTTACCGGCAGCCTTAGCAGGGATCATTGTAGCGCGAACAGCAGCACAGGTTCAGAACTTTACCCATGGAAAATCACATTGCAACCTCGCAGGATTTTAAGACCGCTTTTGAGTTAGATCAGCGCGTGGAGCGGGTTATGCTTCCCAAACTGGGCAAGCCGGTGCTGATGCGCCGCCCGCCGCCCCTATGGTTTGTCTTTCGCGGCCAACTGCCGCACACGCTCGCCATAGCGGGTGCCATCTCGAAAGCGGATGCCGTGCCCGTGGTTCACACGCCCGAAGAGGCGCAAGCCCTGGCCGGGTGGATTGTCGATTTGCTATCAGAGGTGATGGTGCAGCCGCGGATTTCGCTCTCGCCTGGACCGGACGAGATTCCACCTGACCTCCTCGCGGACGAGGATCTCAACTTTATTATTCGCTGGGCGGTGGGCGAGGTTGCGTGCGAGGGAAGCAATGGCTCCCCCGTGCGCGACCTCGCACCCTTTCGTGAAGACTGAAAACCTCCTGCTGCTCGCTCGTG
>DASZAA010000182.1:0-4474 GCA_035945615.1 Terriglobia bacterium | reverse complement strand
CGTAGCAAGCCAACTGGGAGGCAGAATGCTGACGGAGATTGAAGCCGCCGACCAAGCCACTTTGCAGAAGTGGTTTGAAAAGCACTACGTGAATGTCGAGTGGACGATGCGGATCGATCTCGACGCGCGCGAGGGCCGCGTCAGCGAGTACTGAGTGCACTCAGTACGGGCCTTGGCTCCACGCCGGCGGCGGCTAATATCGGGCAACCATGATTCGAGCGGCTCAAACGAAAAGCCTTGTAATGGCGGTGACGGGCGCGAGCGGGGCGCGGCTCGCGCGGTGCTTCCTGCAAATGCTGGAGGCGGACGTGCGCGTCGGCAAGATCCATCTCGTCATTTCGGGCAGCGGCTTGAAAGTGATGCGGGAGGAACTTGGCCTGGAAACGTCCAAAAGCTCTGAGATCACACGGGGGCTGCTCGGCCGCACAGCGCGCAAAACTGCTTATTTCCTTGATTCGGATATTGGCGCGTCTATCGCCAGCGGCTCGCATCCGGTAGATGGGATGGTCGTCATCCCATGCAGTACCGGATGCCTGGCGCAGGTGGCGCACGGGATTTCCTCTACCCTTATTGAGCGCGCCGCCGACGTTTGTCTCAAGGAAAGGCGCAAGCTCATCCTGGCCATCCGCGATACGCCTTTTAGCCGGGTGCACTTGAGGAATATGCTCGCCGCGGAAGAAGCAGGGGCGGAAATTTTCCCTGTGATTCCATCTTTCTATCACCGGCCGCAAAGTATTGAAGATTTACTCACGCAGTTCTGCTGCCGCGTGCTGGCGCACCTGGACCTCCCGCAAAGCGGCCAGTTTCACTGGACCGGAGAAACCAAACGGGATGCGCCAGGCAAAGCAAAGTAGTGTTGCGTTCAAAAAACAACAGCTTCACGCAGAGACGCGAGGAAAGCAAAAACAATGAAAAGATTTCTGCTTGGCGGTTTCTTCGCACCATTGCGTGAAGCTGTTATTCTTGCTTTGCAAAGGATTGCACCGATGCAAGATCGTCGCTGTGCTGATCAACCACGCTTTTAAGATTGCCCTTGAAGGTTGTTCATGACTGATGAATTAAACCGGCGGGACTTCATCAAGCGCACCGCGGTGGGCGCTGTAGGCGCAGGTGTCGCGCTTTCGAGCGTGCCTCGCAATGTGATGGGCGCTAATGATCGCGTGATTGTCGCCGGAATCGGAACCGGACGGCAGGGGACTTACGACCTACAGGACTTCGCCCGTCAGCCCGACGTAGAAATTGCCGCCGTGTGCGACGTGTACGAGCCGAATCTCCAGAAGGCCGCGCGCAACCTGTTCAAAAACTCGCCTCAAACCTACAAAGACTTCCGCCAGGTCCTTGACCGTAAAGACATTGACGTGATCGTCGTCGGCACTCCCGACCATTGGCATCCGCTCGTCATGGTGGAGGCGTGCAAAGCCGGCAAAGACGTCTACGTGGAAAAACCCATCTCGCATACAATTGACGAGGGCAAGGTGATGGTTGAGGCGGCGCGCAAGCACAACCGCGTCGTGCAGGTGGGCACGCAGCAGCGATCGGGTAGGCATTTTCAAGAGGCAGTGCGGCTGATTCAAGCCGGTCTTATCGGAAAAGTGAGCTTTGTGCGCACCTGGAACTACACCAATGACTATCCCAAGGGCATCGGCAATCCACCGGATTCCGACCCGCCGCCGGGCCTCGATTGGGACTTCTGGCTGGGCCCCGCGCCCAAAGTGCAATACAATTACAACCGCTTCGGCGTGGGGCCGGACCGCTGGTCCACGTTCCGCCAGTTCTGGGACTACGCGGGCGGCATGATGACCGACTGGGGCGTGCACCTGATGGACATCGTCCAGTGGGCGATGAAAGTGGACGGCCCGGACAGCATCACCGCGCTCGGCGGAAAATTCTATATTCAGGACAACGCGGAAACACCCGACACGCTTCAGGTCACCTATCAACACAGCAATCCGCAGTTTGTCGCCGTTTATGAGAATCGCTGGGACAACGGCAATTCCATGTACGACAAAGGCTACGGCATGGAGTTCCACGGCACAGACGCGACGCTGTTCATCGACCGCGATGGCTTCCAGGTTTATTCCGAGAAAGCGCCGATGGAGGTTGAAGGCGGAACGATCACCAGCAGAGGCAATCGCGCGCCTTCAATGGAGATGAAGAGCGACAACAACGCGCATTTCGCCCACGTGCGCAATTTCCTTGATTGTATGAAGTCGCGCCAGAAACCGATCAGTGATATCGAAACAGGCCACCGCTCGACCAGCGTCTGCCTACTCGGCAACGTGGCGCTGCGCAGCAAGCAGCGGCTGGAGTGGGATGTGGAAAACCAGACGCTCAAGAGCGGCGGCCCTGAAGCGCAACGCCTGCTCACCCGCCATTACCGCACCCCTTGGAAATTGACCGCGTAGCGCGGCTCCCCTCTTTTGAAGTCCACGGCTTTTGGGTGGCCGAGAGAATCCTACAGACCGCCAAGGAAGCGGTTTGCACTACCGTTCACATCCACAATCTCATGCAGAATTCTTCCGCTGCCGATAACCCTGTGGGGAAGGAGGCGGCGCGTGAAGACGAAGTTCTGGCGGCGGCTGCGCAACATGCTTGCGGTGGCCTTGGTGGGCTGGCTTGCGTGGCGGTTGTACGACCGGGAGCTTTGGGGCACGTGGGGACACGTGAAGGCCGCATGGCTGATTTGCGCAATGGCGTCGACCGCGGTGATGCTCGGCCTGCGGTGCGCGAAATGGCATTTGCTGTTGATGGAAGATCAACTTTCCCAGGGCCGCTACGAATCGGCGCGGTCATTGTTCGGAGCCTATGCGCTTGCCTCTGTGACGCCGGGCCGCTTGGGAGACTTTGGCCGCTGCATGTTCATGGGCGAGGGTCGTCGCGCTCGCACGCTGCTCTTCACCCTAGTCGACAAATTGTTTGACCTTTGGGCGGTGGCCAGTCTCGCGGTTGCCAGCCTGTTCCTGTTCGCGCCCGTCGGAGTGGCAGCGACAGTGACGGCAGGATGGATTGCCTTGATCCCCGTGGGTGTGAGGGCCAAGAGCTGGATGCGCCGCGATACAAATTCACCTAAATGGCTCCGGCGGCTTCACGAAATCTGGGGCGCAGTTGAGCAGGTACCAGTGCGGCGGTTTGCCGCGCTTGCCGTCGGCGTTTGCGTGTTCGATATGTTCACGTTGTTCTGCCTCATTCATGCTTTTCACAGCATCCATTTCAAGGTGGCGTTTGCCACCTATCCGTGGCTTGTCATCGCCGGATCGTTGCCCATCTCGCTTGGCGGGGTTGGGCCGCGCGAAGGGCTTTCCGCTCTGCTACTGCCGTTGTTTTCGATTCCCGCTGCCGTGGCTGTGAATGTCTCTCTGGTCTTCTTTGCCCTCACCGCGCTTGCGCCCGCCGTTTTCGGAGCGGGATGGATGGCCGTGAATCCTCCCACGCTCGGCCACCGCTGGTGGAGCGCGCTGCGCAACCCGGCATCCGCGCCTGCCGAAAACTAGGCGCCCGCCACATGAGAAGGAGCGGGTTGTCATAGCTCTGGCGCGCGCAACCTGAGTCTCCGTATAATGAAAGCGCGCGAAAGTGGCGGAATTGGCAGACGCGCCAGACTTAGGATCTGGTCCCGCAAGGGGTGGGGGTTCGAGTCCCCCCTTTCGCACCAAAAATTATAGATTGACATAGTTCGTGACACTTGGAGTAGCTTGGAGTGAGTTGGAGTAGGTTGGAGCACTCCCTGTTATCAATAACTTACGCAATGGGTGTTGTGCACATGTTGCCAGGGATCGTGTCACTCAGTGCGTCAAGTGCACACTTTTTTGAGGAATGCCATACTGAAAACAAAAGGGTTAGATAAATCTGTGGAAAACTCTAGTGTGCACTCGCTTTCAAAATTGAAACAAGATCGTGTAACCATATAAAGTACAGCAGCTTACGGGTGTGCACAACCTAAAAAATGGCGAATCTGTACTTTTGGAAGTGTGCATTTTTCTAATAATTAGTGTGCACAGATTTTTGAAAGTGGCGCGCCGCATGGTTCACTGCACCCTCGGCTTGGGAACCGGGCCTGGTGCCAGGAGGCCGCCAGCGATGACCTGCTGCGCGACTTGTTCCGCGATCTGGCGCAGCCCTTGCCGGGAGATTCCGCTGCCATCCATGGCGCTGAGGTAAATGCCGTTCAGAGCCGCCAATCCACTGGAATAGCATCTCTCAGCCATCTCCGGATCATCGATCCGGGAGCAGAGGAGCTTGAGGCTTTCCATAGCCGATTCGTAACAGGCGGTGAGCGTTTCGATCTCTTCAGACGTGAGCGGTCCTGTAGGGTCCATTCTAAAGCGCCTTTCTGAGGGTTGGGAAGTACCGGGCCGCGCCCGCCAAGTGATCTATAGCCAGCGGCGCACCATGCGATTCCGTGATCTCCAAGCCCGTCTCGAACAGCGCCTGAATAAATCCGGGGTTGCCGCCTACCAGCTTCCACAGGAACGCG
>DASZAA010000181.1:0-2147 GCA_035945615.1 Terriglobia bacterium | reverse complement strand
AGCAAGTGGATGTGCCGGATACGGCTCCTCCCGCCGACGTGACGGAGCAAGGATTGCCGCAGACGACGCCTGTGCAACTGCCGAGACCTCCCGCGAAGCCGCCGATTCCGCATAGCGGGCCGGGCGCAACAGCGCCCGGTGCATCGTACCAGTAGGATTTCAACGTTGCGCCGAGTGAGTTTTTTCTGGTTTCGGGAAGGGAGATGTTCTTTGATGCCGCTGAAAAGTTCCGTTTCTAGTGCCCTGGGATTAGTTCTTGTGACGGCGACCGCCATAGGCGCGTTTGCGTTTCAATGGGTTCCGGGCAAGAAGCTGTTGCTTGGATGTTCAGCGGACGAAACGACGGCGATCCGCCTTTTTTATAACAACGAATCAGACTATTTCCACTTCCCCTTGATTTTTCGCGCAGTTGAGCAAAGAGACCCGCGTCTCAATACGGCTCCGATGGTTGCGGAAGGCAGAACGGTCTACATTTCCCAAACGGAGATGCAGAGTTTGTTGCGAGGGCTTGCTCAATTGGATTTGCCTTGGCAAGAGTCGAAGAAGCTCGAGACCCTGGGATCTTTTAAGCGGCTTCGGCCTTGGTCGGATAGCATGGAAATTCTAGTTGCATGCTCGAAGGGAACGGCGAGGGTAAAGGTTGACCCAAAAAAAATCTGCGAGATACTCAAGCCGCTGGACTCCGCGCTCAAGACACCTCGGGCTCTTTGGGAATTTCAGAGGTTTCGTTTGAATTATGGCTGTCAAGTTTCGGGATTTCAATATGGTGCATATCCCAACCATTAAGCGTGATGCATTTCGCCCGCACTAGTAGTTGTGTGTCATCGGTTACACTCTCAATCGAAAGGGATCCCAGCCCTGGGCGAGCAGAGGCGCTTCTGTTCCGTTGTCGCGAACGAGCAGGATTCGCGTTTGACGCGTGATCTCGCCGATGCATGTGACGGGAACTTTCGACGAGGGGCGGCGCAGCAGTTTTGCGGATTTTGGAGGCACGGTGAAAAGCAGGCCGTAATCTTCGCCGCCGTGGAGGGCGAGTTGGAGCGCGTTCAGATCTAGGCGCGCGAGGACGGCTGGAATTTTGACTTTTGGGATTTTGGCGGACCACAGGCGCGCGCCGACTCCGCTGGCATCGCATAAACGGGCGAGGTCCGTCGAAAGACCGTCGGAAATATCCATCATGGCCGTTGCCAAGCGGCGCGTGGCAAGCCATTGACCCAGCGCGAGCGGGATTTTCGGGTAGAGATGCCGCTGAAGGAATCTTCGCAGACTCCGTCGATGCGCCAGCCGGCGCAAAATCAACCCAAGTCCAAGCTGTGCGCGGCCTAATTGCCCGGTGACATATATCAGGTCGCCGGGTCGCGCGCCGGAGCGCTTGATTGCCCGCCCGGGGGCAACTTCACCGAGCACGGTGATGCTGATTATTACGCTACGGCTCTTCGACGTGTCGCCACCAATGAGCCGGATATTCAATTCGCGCGCCGCCTTCGCCATGCCTGTAGCGAAGCGGTCCAGCCAGCGGCCGGTTTTCGACGCCGGAAGCGCCAGCGCGAGCAGGAAGTAACGCGGACGTGCGCCCATGGCACCCAAGTCGCTGACGGCGCGCGCCAGCGATTTGTACCCGATGGATTCGGGTGGATGGCTGTCGTGGCGGAAATGCACCCCTTCCAGAGAGGAATCGCAACTGACCGCCCATTCAACTTTCGAAGGCTGCCGGAGAATGGCAGCGTCATCTCCAATGCCCAGGCGCACCGCACCATGGGGCGGAGTACCAAGACGTCCGACGGACGGAATGCGCCGAGCGAGGAGGCTGATGAGCTTATCCTCCATGTTCTCAGCTTCCTCGGGCCTATATTTCGCGCTCATTCCTGGTGAACTTCCTGTCCGGCGTCACAGCTTTTCCCCTGTACTTCAGGGCAGTTGTAATCGCTTGCCGCAGTCCGTAAAATGCTCAGGAGCGATTTACTACGGCCGGATTATGAAGCCATCCGGCGAAGAAAGCGAGCCGACCCGGCCCAGAAGTATATTTTTGGTTGACTCTATTGGGTTGAGCACTTATATTCGCGGCGGGTTTCGAACCAAGTCTCCCGGTTCAAACGCTTTTTATAAATTGCGCAGACCGCGTTGAGGGACCAGCGGTCATCCAGTCC
>DASZAA010000180.1:0-7744 GCA_035945615.1 Terriglobia bacterium | reverse complement strand
TTGCCGCAGGTTTTGAAATGATTATCCATCATTTTCCAGCCATGGCGCTTTTTGCATTTCTCGTCTCGGTCGTGTTTGCCGTTCTGGGCAGAAACACAACGCGGAAGCGGATTCATTACGGCATCAAGTCTTTTGTCCTTTTTGTTGGCATCGCTGTGTTGCTCGGCTGGATTATGTATCCGTTTCCGCACTAGGGCAGCCTGCATTCCGTCTATTTCCTGAACCATTGTTTGAAGGCGCAAGGAAGACGCCGCTTGTATTGTTTTTTGCGCAGCGGCCGTACTTTAGCTTTTATTTTTCAGCCGTAGAGCTCAAGGAGCAGTCACTGTGAATTTTCATGTCACTTCAGCAGGGAAGAAACTAGTCACGCTGATTCCAGGCGATGGAATCGGTCCTGAATGTATCCAATCCGCTGCGCGGATTCTTGAGGCTGCGGGCGCAGCTGTCGAGTGGGAAAGGCGAGAAGCGGGCGCCGAGGTTTTTAAGCGCGGCCTGCCCTCTGGTGTTCCGCAGGAAACGATTGAGTCCGTGCGCAAAACGCGAGTGGTGCTAAAGGGCCCGCTGGCGACGCCGGTGGGTTTCGGAGAAAAAAGCGCCAATGTCACGCTGCGCAAGCTTTTTGAGACTTACGGAAACATTCGACCTGTGCGCGAGATGCCCGGTGTGCCGACGCCCTACAGCGGCCGAGGCGTGGATCTTGTAGTGGTGCGGGAAAACGTAGAGGACCTTTACGCCGGGATTGAATATATGCAAACGCCCGGCGTGGCGGAGGGGCTGAAGCTTATTTCCCGGAAAGGCTGCGAAAAAATCGCGCGCCTGGCCTTTGAGTTCGCGCGCTCTGAAGGCCGGAGGCGGGTTCACTGCGCCACCAAATCAAACATCATGAAGTTAACCGAAGGGTTGTTAAAGCGGACCTTCGAGGAAGTCTCCAAAGAGTACCCGGAAATCGAAGCATCTCATATCATTATCGATAACTGCGCGCACCAGTTGGTGAAAAAGCCGGAGCAGTTTGACGTAATCGTCACCACCAACATGAACGGCGACATCATCAGCGACCTCTCCTCGGCTCTGGTGGGGGGGCTCGGCTTCGCTCCCTCCGCTAATATCGGCAACGACGTCGCCATTTTTGAAGCCGTGCACGGCTCGGCGCCGAAGTATGCCGGTAAAAATGTAATTAATCCCACGGCGGTAGTTTTGTCCTCAGTCATGATGCTCCGGCATCTTGGCGAGTTTGAAGCTGCTTCAAAAATCGAACATGCCGTCCTGGTGACGCTTGAAGAAGGCAAATCGCGCACGGGTGATGTCGCGGGTTACGACAAGGGTGTATCAACTTCCGCCTATACAGACGCCATTATCTCGAGCCTGGGCCGGAAATCCGCGAAATGGAAGGTGCGCGACTATAAACCGATCAAGTTGCCGCAGGTGCCGTCCGCACCTGTCCTCGTGACGCCCGTCACTCGAAAAGTTATCGGCGTGGACGTATTTGTTGAGTCGCCGGAAACCGCAGAGAAATTGGGGCCGCAGATCGAACATTTCGCGGACGGGGGGCCTTTCCGCTTGAAGCTGATTTCGAATCGCGGGACAAAGGTGTATCCGGCGATGGGCGCGATTACGGACTGCGTCGATCACTGGCGCTGCCGTTTTGTTGCGCGGTCGGGCGATGCTGAGATCACAGACGGCGATGTGTTGTCTCTTGTACAGAAGGTCGGGACTAAACACCGATGGTGCCATTTGGAGAAGCTCTTCGAGTTCGACGGGAAGCCGGGATTTACCAAAGACCAGGGAGAAGATTAAGTTGACAGTTGGAAGCGTGCGTCAACTGCGGTTGTTGTGGAGGCCTCTGGCCGCCAGTTTTTGAATAATAAAGAGAGGACTCCGCTACAGCACTAAGACACCACCTGCATTAGATTATGACTGAAAATCTCAAACCGCTTGTAGGCATCATCGTGGGATCCCAGTCCGACTGGGCGACCCTGTGCGTGGCTTCCGAAACTCTGGCCGAGCTTCACGTGCCTTTTGAAACGCGAATTGTATCGGCGCACCGGACGCCCGATGCGATGTTTGAGTATGCCGGATCTGCTGAGGCGCGCGGGCTTGAGGTAATTATTGCCGGAGCAGGCGGGGCGGCGCATCTGCCGGGGATGACGGCCGCAAAAACAGTTCTTCCCGTCCTCGGCGTGCCGGTAGAATCGCACGCCCTTCATGGCATCGACTCGCTGCTTTCCATCGTTCAGATGCCTGGTGGGGTTCCGGTGGCAACGCTTGCCATCGGGAAGATGGGGGCCAAGAATGCCGCCCTGCTCGCGGCCGAAATACTGGGTGTCAAGTATCCGCATATTAGAGACGCCGTGCGCCGGTTCCGCGAGCGGCAAACGCTGGCGGTCCTCAATCAGGCCAAACCGCAGGATAGCGGAGAGAAGTAGATGCCTGCATCCGGTGGCGTGGCCCCCGCACCGAAGCAGATTGAAACGTGAATCATGAAGATCGGAGTTCTTGGTGGCGGACAGCTTGGACGCATGATGGCCCTTGCAGGCTATCCTCTGGGCCTGCAGTTCCGCTTCTTCGATAAATCGGCCGGCGCGCCAGCAAGCCAGGTGGCCGAGTTTCATACCGGAGATTTCAATGATGAACGCGCGATAGAGTGTTTTGCCGCGGGCCTTGACTTGGTCACGTATGAATTTGAAAACGTGCCGTCGAGCGCGGCGCGTTTCTTATCCCGCCGTATTGGCCAATTTTTCCCTCCTCCCGGGGCGCTTGAGATGGCGCAGGACCGCTACGTACAAAAACAATTCTTTCAACGGCTCGGCGTTCCAACGCCACTATTTCAAGCAGTCGGGACGCGAGAAGAGTTGCAACAGGCAGTCGAACTCACGGGGTTTCCGGCGGTGCTGAAAACCCGGCGATGGGGTTACGACGGCAAAGGCCAGGCTGTGTTGCGGGAGCCTTCTGACCTTGATCGCGCGTGGGACTCCATGGGCGGGACCGCGCTGATCCTCGAAGGTTTCGTGAAATTCGAGCGGGAAGTTTCATTGATTGCAGTGATGTCAAAATCACGGGCGTCTGTCTTCTATCCGCTTACTGAAAATCGGCACCGCGAAGGCATTCTGCGCGTCTCGCTGGCCCCCGCGCAGGGAATCGATCCGTATGTTCAGCTGCTCGCGGAAAGATACGCAAGAAGTATCTTTCAGGAGCTTCAGTACACTGGAGTTTTGACGATCGAATTCTTTTATATTGACGGAAAACTGCTTGCCAATGAGATGGCGACGCGCGTTCACAACTCCGGACACTGGACCATTGAAGGGGCTGATACGAGCCAGTTTGAAAATCACCTGCGTGCCATAACTGATCTGCCCTTAGGATCCACCGTAGCACGTGGGGCTTCAGCGATGGTAAATTTTATCGGCAGCGTGCCTGATATTTCCTTAGTCCTTTCAATGCCCGGCGCGCATCTTCACTTGTATGGCAAAGCGCCGCGCCCTGGCCGCAAGTTGGGGCATGTCACCCTTTGCGCGCCTGACTATGGAACTCTGAAAAAGAGCCTCGAAACTCTGCAAAACTTTGCCGATTGTTAGACGATGCAGCGGCATCCATTGACGCGATAAAGCTGCTGTTTCCGCGCATGTTACAATGGGCCACCATGCACGATTCGAATTCAAGCAACGTGCGCGGAACTAAATATCCCTTCGGGTTTTTATTTTCCAACCAATTCGGCAAAGCCATCAAGCCACGCATTGCATTGCTCTCCATATATTCCATGATCGTTGGCCTCGTCGCGGGACTTGTGGCCGAGGGCGTGCTCGAGTTGATTTATCTGTTCACTAACATTTTTTTTGCCCGCCGATGGTCCTTCAAGATCGCCTATCCGGACGATTTTCATCTTGGCCTGTGGGTCATTCTGATTCCTGTCATCGGCGGAATTATCGCTGGCCTGATGATTCATTATTGGGAGCCGACGCTCAAAGGTCACGGGACCCCAGAGGTGATGGAATCGGTGCTGATTGGCCACAGCGTGCTTCGCTTGCGAGTGGGCGTTTTGAAGCCTATCCTGAGCGCCCTGGTGATCGGCACGGGCGGTCCATTCGGCGCGGAAGGTCCCATCATCCAGACGGGTGGCGTGATCGGCTCGATCATCGGACAAGTGCTGCATTTGTCGCCCTATGAACGCCGCATCCTGCTTGCGTCTGGAGCGGCGGCAGGGCTAGCGGCCACGTTTCTCGCGCCATTCGCTGGAGTTCTGCTTGCCATTGAGCTCTTGCTTTTTGAATTCAGCGCCCGCTCGTTCATTCCTGTGGCATTGGCGACGGTTGTTGCCACGGCGGTCGCGATCCTCTTTCGGGGTTCTGGGGCGCTTTTCCCCGCCCACCCTTGGGTGCTCAAGCATATAAGCGAGCTCTGGCTTTTCGCCCTGCTCGGTCTTTTGATTGGAATCATTTCGGTTATCTTGATTCGGGTCCTCTTCTGGTTTGAGGATCTCTTTGATCACTTTCCCCTCAAGCCCGCATCCGTTTGGGCGCCAACGATTGGCGCCTTGATCATGGGCTGCATTGGTTATTTTTTTCCGCATGTCTTCGGCACCGGCTATGACACCATTACCGCGATGCTGAATAACCATTTTTCTGCCGCCAAACTGCTGGAGATTTCCGGCGCTAAATTCTGGGCGATGGTTATTTCGCTTGGATCGGGCACCACGGGAGGCGTGTTCGCTCCATCCTTAATCATTGGCGGAGGATTCGGAGCCGCATTCGGCGCCTTCTGGCATCACCTTCTACCCCAGTTCGCGTCCGACCCCGCGGCCTACGCGCTGGCCGGAATGGGCGCGCTTTTTGCGGGTACTTCGCGCGTGCCCATCACTTCCGTAGTTTTCATGCTCGAGCTCAGCCGCAATACGCACGCCGCGCTGCCCTTGATTGTGGCCTGTTTCATTGCCGATCTTTTCACCCGGCTTTTCAGCGTGGATTCCATCATGACCGGCAAACTCCATAAGCGCGGGCTGATGGTCTTCCAGGACTATTCAACTCCAGTGCTGATTGGATCTCAAATTGGCCAAGTCGTGCACGTGCAAAAGCCGGTGCCCGCGGACCTATATCTTGCCGCCGCGGCGCGGCTGTTTCCTCACGATCTTGGAGAGGTTTTGGCAGTGGTCGAAACAGACGGGAAGCTCGCAGGGATCATCGAAGCCCATGATTTTCTTCATCAGGAGGAAAATCGCCATCTCAAGGTCCGCGATGTCGTCCGGGCGGATTACGTAGTTGCCAATCCGGAAGAGCTTGTGCCTACCGTCGCCCAAAAGATGCTTGCCCGCCATGCCAACAATGTAGTTGTGGAAGAAAACGACCGGCCGATCGGGGTAGTCTGTGCCGCGGATCTGCTGCGGCTCCAGCGTGGTCTTGAGGAAAAGCACCTTTTAATGTCGATGCAACCGCTATGGGTGGCTCATAAGAACGAAGGGAAGCCATAACTAGGGGCGCCAGGCGGCGGTTTTCAGGAAACGTTTTACAGAGTGACATCCGACCCTGTAGAGACCGCGCGAAAAACGCACAATGGCAATGTATGCCTTAGGTATAGTTTATCGCTATTCCGAGGGAGGAACGTAATCCGATCTTGGTGACGTGGTTTCAATGTTGCCTCGCGCGTTGACGGCGGAAAGGATGTCCGTCTTGGTAACGATGCCCTCCAGATGATCCTTCGCGGAAGTGACCAGCAGCATGTGCTGTCCGCTCTGGCTCATCAACAGGCGCATGGCCTCCATCAAGTTGCAATCGGGGGGAACTTTAATGATCCGGCGCCCCGCCAAATCTCCTACATTACTGGAAGTCCATTTTTGCGGCGGCACTTTGCCGAGCGTCCAAAGTGAAACGACGCCTATGAGATTACCATCGTCTAAAACCGGAAACGCGGCGTGATGATGATGCGAGGTGATATTGTCCGCAAACTCGCGCAAGTTGGACGAAGCCGGAACGGAAACTATTTGCCGCTGCATGACCTCGCGGACGGGGATTTTCCACACATCGAAACCCTTCACGCCCTCGTGCAGCCGCTGATCACCCGATACGGAGGCCTCGCCCGAAACCGCATACGCCACGGCGGCGCCGATGAGCGTTGGAATGATGAACGCGTGGGCGCCGGTTGCTTCAGCGACAAAAACCACAGCCGTCAGCGGCGTTTTATAGCCGCCGGCAATAAAAGCCGCCATGCCTACCGCTGCGAAGAGGTCAATCGAAGAACTGTGCACAACCGTCTGTGCGAATGCTAGTCCGAAGCTGCCGCCGGTCAAGAAGAGCGGCACAAACATGGCGCTGACACCACCGACGCCAAGAGAAAATAGCGTTGCAGCGAGCTTTAGAAATCCAAAGACGATAAGCTCTACCGAGCTATGCGCGTTCAACAGGATGTCATTGACCGCCTCGTAATTCGGGCCTATCGGGATCAGTTTGCCGTGAAAGATGGAGATAAAGAGCAAGCCGCACGCGCCGGTAAGAAAGCCACCAATGGCCATCTTTACCCAGTGTGGGATTGAGACTTTCACCACGAATGTCCGGGCGCGGCGGAAGGTGATGTCAAACGCCATCACGATGCCTCCGCAAATGAGGCCGAGCAGCGCCGACCACAGCAAATCGGCGCGCGAATACCCGCTGTTGCCGGAAGCAAAATCGAACAAGGGTTTTGCTCCAAGAAAGGCGGCAAGGGTGGCGAAGGAAACAACCGAAGCGATCAGCGCCGGCAGCAAGGCCTCGTGCGCCAGGTCATCCTTATAGGGCATCTCAAGGGCGAAGATCACGCCCGTCAGCGGCGCGCGGAATACCGCCGCCATGCCCGCCGCCGCCCCGCTGATCAATAGAATTCGACGGTCGCGCGGCTCCAGCTTGAACCTGCGGAGTTTGGCCCACAGCCATGATCCAATTGCGCCGCCGCCGTAGATGCTGGGACCTTCGAGCGCGGCGCTGCCGCCAAAGGCGACTGTAGCGATGGCCGCGAGAAGCTTGGGGACGAACGGGCGCATCTGAATATCGCCTTGATGTTCATGGTAAGAGCGGATGATCTCTTCGGTCGAATGCTCATCGGGATCAGGCGTCATATACTGCATAATGAGGCCGGCAATAATGAAACCCGCCACCAATCCGGGAATGATGACGCTGGGATGGGCAAAATAATAGGCAAGAATGCGGGGCCACATCCAACGAAGGATAATCTCAGCAATCAGCGTAATCACCAAGCCCGATGCCACGCCGATAATGGGCGCGATGATCAGCCACTTATGCAGGTCGCGCGAGTAGGTGGCCGAAAGGTCTTCGTGGACCAGCGCCGTGTATTTGCGCAGAAGCGGATGGTTTAGGATGCCGGGTTTACGATTTACCATTGGGGCTTTTCACGATTTTAGGGAAAGACTGTTTTTGCGCCGGCGAGCGCGCCGGGCGCGGGTGATTCATCCGGGGCGCGTCGGCGCCGTGACCGCGCCGGCCCAAGAGCCGGGACCAGCACAATCGACGTCCGATCCTGGAACCGGGCCAGCTCCTTGCGATGAAGCGCGGCGAGCTTCACGAGAGTTCTCTTGCCCCGCGCGGTAAGCTGCACGCGCACGAACCGGCGGTCAAGCGCGATCATTTTCTTCATCACCAAGCCGCGCCGCTGCGCCCGCTCCACAAGACCCACCACCGCGTTGTGGCGTTCCTGAAGGAACTCGGCAAGCTCGGAGATCGTGGCCCAGCCGCGCCCCGTAAAGCCAGCCACGCCCAGCATCAATTGA
>DASZAA010000179.1:0-2838 GCA_035945615.1 Terriglobia bacterium | reverse complement strand
TTCCGCCCACTCAAAAGTTGCTTTGGCTTCCGATGCGAACTTCGCCCAATCGAAGCCTCTCAGGCTGTGGACGACCCGGTGCGTGGGAAGAATCGTGAGACCTTCGGTCTCCATCCGGATAAACGTGGCCATGACGTAATCAGCGCGTCCGTCGTATCCGGCTTCGGCGCGCCGCAGGTTTCTGTAGGCCAGCGCCGTTTCGTAGCGATGATGACCGTCTGCAATGACCAGCTTCTTATCTTTCATTCCCTGAATCACCGGCTCGGCCTCGCTCGCAGCGATTCGCCAGACGGAATGGCGCGTTCCGTGCTCATCTTTCAACTGTTCCCAGGGGGCAGCTTTTGTATGCGCAGCCAAAGCCGCTTCCACCTTCCCATCCGGGTCGCTATAAAGGAAAAATACCTGGCCGTAGTGCGCCTGCGTCTTCTTCAGCAACTCCATACGGTCGGCTTTAGGGCCGGATAATGTTTCCTCATGGCGGTGCACAACCTTTGCCGAATATTCTTCCAGCTTCAGCAGCGCGACGAATCCCCGGCGTTCTTTGATGACGGCGGGCTGGCCGGGAACGGCATACTCCTGCGTGTACGGATAAATGGCCGGATTGGGGTCCGAAATCAGGACCTCCTTCTTGATCCAGTCGCTCAGGTCGCGGTAGGCGCGCGTATAGACGTTGTCCTGCGGCGAATCATCAGGCGTCTCCTTACCCTTGATCACGCGCACCAGGTTATAGGAGCTGGCGGCGTAGTAGCGGTTCTGCATGTCCTGAGAGATTTTGTCGTAAGGCTGCGTGATAACGGCGGAAAGGTCTTTAATTTTCTCCTGATTATAATGAAGGGCTCGAAATGGACGTATTTCTGCCATGCTATGAACGATTCCTCTCTGATGAGATAAAATAACAACCTATCACACCGGGCGCGCGCCGGTCGAACCGTCGAACTTCGGATAACATCTCAGCCGGATGGAGAGGCGGCTTCACGCCAGTTGATAGCGGGGAAGATCCTGCCATGCCCGAAACTGCAACACTATCCCGCTTCGGGTTTTATTGAAGATGCTCTGGACGCGCGCTCACTCAGGTGCAGCTCAGCGTCCGTGCGGCGGATGTAGCACGCCGTGGTTTCCTCAGGTAGCACGGGACGCCCTTCCTTTGTTGCGCGGAGCGCCAAACGCGAGATTGCTGGGACAAGGAAAGGCGCGATGGCCTTCCATCCGCACGATGGAGGGATTAGTTCCTGAATAGCGATGGCTGCCACATCGCCTTCGCGCGCGATCACGGTGCAACATTCACTTCCTTCACTCTTTGGTCCGCAGCCCGCGCCAAGGCTGTTTTCCAAAAAAGGCGTAACTTGTTCGGGTTTCAGCAAAGCGGCGTTGCCCGATCGTTCGAAACGCAAAGCTGGGCCGGAGACCGCTCGTTCGAATAATCCCGCATAAAGTTCGCCGCGGCGCGCGTCAAGAATGGGCAGCGCATAGCGCATCACTGTGCAGGATGCCTCAACCATCGCTTCGAAAATAGAAATTCCGCGCCAAGGCTTTTCGAGCGCGTGCGACCAGCCTTGCACCGCGGCAAGGCCAACGCGAATGCCGGTAAAAGCGCCTGGTCCATTCGACGCTGCGAACAGATCGATATCACCCAATGAGACGCCGGCCTGCTCGAGCAAACCGTCCACATCACGAAATAGACTTACGGAATAGTCTGCCGGCCCTTGATGCGGAATGGCCGCCACGCACTCGACGTCCCGGAAAATCCCCGCGCCGCCCCATTCGCTGGTTGTGTCAATCGCCAGAATAATCACTAGAATCATTATACGGTAGCTGGTCAGAGCCGGAGCAGAGGGCAGCGCCGTTACAGAAAACTTCCGGGCGGCAGATCGCGCCCCGCGTCAACATCCGAAGGCCGCGTATGCTAAAATAGGGTTGATTAGCCTGCTCTCTGGACAACCTAGCGGAGTACGCAAACTTTTCTCATCCTGACCCCGAAGCGGACCACAGGAATATTCCGGGGAAGCCAGAAAACATTCGGCATCGACGACACCGGGCGGCCAGCAAGTGGAAAATCGGGTTTTCCAAGCTGATCGCCGCTGGCCCTCACGGCCTCCGGGCAAGAAACATGGCAATCGGAGAAACGCTAAAGGCCTCTGCAAAACCCCTCGAACTCACCGAGCTTCTCACGCTCTTGGTGCAGGCAGGGGAGCGCCTAAACACCACGCTCGATCTTGATGAGCTGATGCAGCGGATTGCCGAGACCGTCAAGGCGGTGATCGACTACGACATCTTTGCCATTCTTCTGCTCAATGAGAAGACGCGGGAATTGCGCATTCGTTTCAGCGTGGGCCACCCCCGCGATTCAGTGCGCGACTTGAAAATCAAGGTGCCGGAAGGAATCGTGGGGCGGGCGGTGGAAACACGCCGTTCGGTCCTGATCAACGATGTGAGCGAGGAGGCCGCCTACATTCAGTCGATTCCCGCCGTGCGCTCAGAGCTCGCGGTCCCGCTGATTTTCAAGAACCGTGTCATCGGCGTGCTCGATCTCGAAGCGCCCTGGCTGGGTTTCTTCACTGAGCAGCACCAAAACCTGCTTGAGTTGCTGGCGGGCCGCATCGCCGTGGCCATTGAAAACGCCCGCCTGTACCGCCGCAGCCTGCGCCAGTGGAAGACGTTGCAACTTCTGAATGAAATCAGCCGCGAGCTCAGTTCCGTGCTAGTGCTGAACGAGCTGCTGCGCAAGATTGCAACCTTGACGACGCGCCTGATTCACTATGACCGCTTCACCATCCTACTGGCCGACGACGCATCGCGCACGTTCAACGCCGTGATTACGCAGAAGCGGGACCAGAGCAC
>DASZAA010000178.1:0-7570 GCA_035945615.1 Terriglobia bacterium | reverse complement strand
CGGTTCGGCGTGGTGGAGCTCGATTCGCAGGGCCGCATCGTGGGCTGGCAGGAAAAGCCGCCGGACCCGAAACCCTCGCCTTACGATCCAGCCAAGTCGCACGTCTCCATGGGCATTTACTGTTTCAACCGCGACCTGCTCGTTGAGGCCACGATGTCCGACGCGGACGATCCGGAGTCGCATCACGACTTTGGCCGCAATGTTATACCGAAGCTTATTCAGGATAACCGCCGCGTCTATTCCTACAACTTCGTCGATGAAAACAAAAAGGAAGCCCAATACTGGCGGGATATCGGAACCATCGAGGCGTATTATGAAGCAAATATGGACCTTGTTTCGGTTTCACCCGTTTTTAACCTCTACGACAAGCACTGGCCGCTTCGCACATATCAACGTCAATATCCGCCCGCAAAATTCGTATTCGCCGAAGAGGGCCGCCGGATGGGCATCGCGGTGGATTCGATCGTTTGCATGGGATCGATCGTCTCCGGCGGCCGTGTTTCGCAATCCATTCTGTCGTTTGACGTGCGCGTGAACAGTTTCACGGAGATCGACAGCTCCATCCTGTTTCCCCACGTGCAGATCGGCCGCCATTCACACATCCGCCGCGCCATCATCGACCGTCACATCCGGATTCCCGAAGGCACTTACATTGGTTACGATCTCGAAGAGGACCGCAAGAAATATCACGTAACCGAAAGCGGCATTGTTGTGGTAGTGCCCGAACAGCGGATGTTTGAAGACCCAGAATAGAATGGCGATTCTGTGCCTTGCGCTTCCCTCCGCAGAGACTGAAAAATGGGAAGAGACAAAGACCTCTCATAAAGACGCGCCGTCGGAAGGTTCCGCAAGGGGAATCAAGATGTCGTTCTTTGCGTTTTCTTTGCGCCTTGGCGCCTTTGCGAGAGACTTTTACTTTTCTCGGCCTGGCTTGCAATCCGCAACATACGCACAAAATGGTCCGCTTCGCGCGTAGGCTTCGGAATGCGAGTCCCTGAGAGGCATTGGTTGACAATGCGGACGGCCGAGTCAAGCGAGATACGATGCCCCACGGTGACGTAGATGGGCTGCACGCTGTCGCGCGTCCGCAATACGACGCCCACGCGCTCGCCCTTAAAATTCAGATCCGCGGTTGATCCTGCCCTTTGGCCAACTTTTCCATGCTCGCCCACTAGCAGCGATTTGGCGCAGCCAATCACCGGCTTATCGAACATTACGCCCACGTGGCACGCAATACCGAAACGCCGCGGATGCGCGCGGCCATGCCCGTCAATCATCATGAGGTCAGGTTCGGTCTTGAGGAGGGCAAACGCAGCCTGAAGCACGGGAATCTCACGAAATGAGAGCAACCCTGGAATATAGGGAAACTCTAAGCGCCGCCATGCAAACTGTCGCTCAATTTCCTCAAGCTGTGGGAAGCGATAGACGATCACGCCAGCAACGGCCATCTTGGTCTCGGGATTGAATGCCAGGTCGGCGCCGGCCACCGTGCGGATTTCATCGAATTGGTCCTCGTCCACAACCTGGTCGCGCAGCCGCTCTTGCAGCCGCATTGCATCTTTTGGGATCAGATTCCACGGGGTACGGAGCTTAGGTTTCATAGTAATGATTGCCAAGGGATGAACATTCAGTTCTTAATTAGTGTGGCTGCACGAGGCCTTTCTTCACTGCATAGAGCACCAGTTCCGCCGTGCGGTGCAATCCAAGCGTTTCCATCATGCGCGCGCGGTGAACTGCCACCGTGTTGACACTGATATTCAGTAGCGCCGCCACTTCCTTATTCGATTTCCCCTGCGCAATGAGTTGCAGCACTTCCTTTTCACGCATCGAGAGCTGCTCGTAAAGATCGCCGCTATCTTCCTGCATGGCGCCGGTGCGGAGTCCTTCGATGACGAGATTTGAGATGCCAGGGCTCATATAGGCCTTCCCTTCCGCCAGGGAAAATACTGCGCGAGTCAGGTCGAGCTCAATCGCATCCTTCAGCATGTAGCCCTTTGCGCCGACCGCGAAGGCTTTGCGCACGTAGGCCTCGTTCGAGTACATGCTGAGAATGAGAATCTTAATAGACGGGTTCGCTTTTAGGATTTCTCCCGCCGCCTCGATGCCGCCGAGTTCAGGCATGGAGAGGTCAAGCACCGCCACGTCTGGCTTGAGTTCCTTGGCAAGCGCAATGGCCTGCACGCCCGTTGGAGCTTCTCCTACCACAGTGATACGCGGATCGTCTTCCAAAATGCGGCGAAAACCCTGGCGAACAAGGGTGTGATCGTCCGCCAGCAGGACTCGTATCTTCTTTTCACTCTCTTGGGTCATATTCATCTCGCTTTCTGACTGACTTCGGTCTGGCCTTGCGGAACCGGGATGCGCATCGAAACCACAGTTCCTTCACCTGGAATGGACCGGAGGTCAAGCGTTCCGTGCAGGCGCTGCGCCCGCTCGCGCATCCCCATCAAGCCGAACCCTTCGCCCGCAGCCTGATTCATCTCCGCGCTGGGTGAAAATCCCCGGCCGCAATCCCTTATTTCCACCGAAAGCGCATCCCCCGTCCGGCGGAGTCGTACCCATGCCTCACTTGCGCCCGAGTGGCGCGCCACGTTGCTCAACGCTTCTTGCACGATGCGGTAAATGTGGATTCCATCGCTGCCGGGAAAGGTGATTTCATTACCCTCGAAATGCACGATCACGCCGGTCTGGCGGGAAAACTGTTCGGTGAACCATTCCAACGTTTTGCCGAGTCCAAAATCGTCGAGAATCGCGGGCCGGAACATCTGCGAGCGGTCGCGGACCGTCTGCAACGTTTCTTCAACCACGTTCTTTACTTCCTGAATTCCATTGAGCGGTATACCCGGAGCATCCGCGGCGTTTTTTTGCCCTGCCCGGTTCAGCATAATCCCAATCGCGGTTAAAATCTGGCCAAATTCATCGTGCAGGTCGCGCGCAACCTGGCGCAGCGTATCTTCTTGCACATCGATCAGCTTCCAAGATAGCTTGCGGAGCTGCTCGGATTGCGTTTGCAGCCGCCCGGCCAGATCTCCGAGTTTCTCAATAGTTTTGCGGTTTGCTTGAAATGTGTAAAGCCCGGTCGCAACCGCAAGCAATAGCAAAAGTCCCAGCAAAATGAAGTTGTTCCTCTTGAATATCTCATAGATACGGTTAATCCTTCGCGCCGCGTCGATCTGCGCCAGGACGTTCGACCGCAGCAGATCGGCCACCGTGCCCACCAGCACCGCGTCTTGACCCACCAAGTTATCTTGAAACAGACTGCGAGCCTCAGCTTCCTTGCCTTCCTGAGCCAGATCAAAAGCGCGATCGCTGCTTGCCCAAAAACTGCTCAATTCGCGCCGCAGTTCTGCTGTTTTCGCGTCGGTTTCACGCGTGCCCACGGCGTATTGAGTCTCTACCGCAAGAGCGTTCAACGTGTCCCCATGCAGTCTATCGAAGGAGGCGCGCCAATCGGGAATGGGATATTCCGCCCGCTTCAGAGTCATATCGCGCAGCAGAATGCCTAATTGATGAGCATCATCCTGCAACTGCGAGAGCGCAATCGAGGCGCGCCGGTTCCTCTGCACGACGTTGATCTGATAATTTTCCAGCCACCGGATTTGATGAATGCTATAAACCGCAAAGATGATAAAAATGGAAAGGATAACGCAAAGCCCCACCCAAAGCCGCAGGGAGGCGGAGGGAATTTCGGCTGCGAGGTTGGGTTCAGGATTTTCCATGGCACGGGCTCTGCGCATTGCGGCTCTAACAGCTCCAGGGCGAAGACCCAATAGCATTATGACACCCTTGCCTCAATTGGCTATCGTCTGCGCGACAAGCCCATTAAGACGTCATGCGGCATAACGCATTCTCCTGCCGTCGATTGCTTTGGAACCAAGTTACAATCTTCATGATATGAGTTTTCGAAAAGCTCTTAAGTTCTTAGCCGTTTTGCTCGTGGCTTCCGCCGTCCTGGGCATTGTGGGCTGCGCTCGCAAGGATCCCGGAGTGTGGGCACGGGTTGATGGGACACCCATACGCCGCGACCAAGTAGAGGCCATCTATCGCGCGCGGCAGGCAACGCTTCCGGGTGAAGCAAAGCCCGCCGAGGTTCTCTCATTTAAGCTTGCCATTTTGAATGATTTGATCGACCGGGCGCTGCTTCTCAAGCGGGCAGCAGACATCCACATTCAAGTCTCCAGCAGAGAGGTAGACGCGCGCTTGGCTCAAATTGGCGGTCCGGCCTCAGACGGACTGCAAGACCACAGCCCAGCCGGGAGCTTGGCGCCAGCAGCTTTGCGAAAGCAGGCGGAGGATAGCCTCACCATTCAAAAACTGATTCAGCAAGAAGTCTTCTCCGCAGTCAAGGTGACTCCCGCTGAAATAACCGCCTACTATGAGCACAATAAAACGGAGTTTGACGTGCCCGAAGCTGAAGTGCATCTTGCCGAGATTCTGGTTACTCCCGTTCCCGATCCTGAAGTGCACAACCTGATGCGCGATGATGCGCGCAACGAGCGCGAAGCCGAACGCAAGATCGCGGCGCTCTACCTGCAGATCCGCACCGGCAAAGATTTTGCCAAGGTTGCTGAGGAATATTCGGAAGACCCGCGCACCGCACCCGGCGGGGGCGATATGGGCTTCCTTCCGGTTTCTCGCTTCGCCCCAGACCGTATTTTGAGCCACGCTTTGAAGTCCCTTAAACCCGGACAGACCACTGGAATCATCCGCGACCGCGCCGGTTTTCACATTTTTAAGCTGCTCGGCCGCGTCAGCGCCGGCCAGCGCCAGATCTCTGACCCCGGCGTCCAGGATTCCATTCGCAAAACGCTGACCAACGAAAAGGTTGAGCTTCTTAAGGCCGCATACATAGAAAGCCTCCGTAACCACGCCCGCGTGACGGATTATCTCGCGCAAGACATTCTGCAGAAGCATGGGAAAGCGGCTCCATAGCGCGGTTACAATCGAGGCGAATTAGATCAAGGCACTCTGCGCAGGGACACGTTACGTTCGTCCAACCCTTGTCGTATTTATGCGAAATGAATTACTCTAACTTATGAGGCTCGTCACAATTGGAAACATTAAATAAAATATTGCGATGATAAAACCGGAAACCAAGCCGATCGATTGCAAGGGTTTCATCTTGATATCTAATGTGCGGTTGATCCACCGCATTCCCAACTCGAAAGTGATTGAACCCTTTAGCAAGAACCCCGAACATACATACAGCAGCAGCCAAAGAGGCACCCAGAACGCGGGGTAAAGCCATAAATAGCGCGGTGATACGAAGCCATAAACCATCACCATCTTCAGGGCGAGTCCGAGCACGCCAAATAGAACGGGAATACTATGTGTGTATTTTCCGAAGAAGGCGCACAGCTTCGCAGCATTTATTAAAATCTCAAAACCTAGGTAGTATGCAGCGACTGCGCAGAGATAACTACCGCATAGATCAATGAAAAAAAGTAGCAAAGAGGCTCCTGTTGACCAGTTCCGGGACAGCTTTATCAGGTACCTGCTCTTCAACAATGAGGCGTAGTCCGGCAATAAATTACTGCAGAGCATCACGATTGTAACGAAAAAGAACCCTGTGAAGCGCACTGCTTGGAGCCGCAGCGTCAGTATCGATACAGCTAAGGCAATTAGAACTGACATAAAAGAAGATCTTGCGAAGCACTTCCAAGAGACGTGGTTTGCCCCAAACACCCGGTCAAAAATTTCGGGGAATGTGTCCTTCCAGCTCCTAAATGCTTCGCTGATCTTTACGTTCAATAACCAAGCCGTAATCTTCTCTTTGGTTCCCGCCGCGAGTTTATCCTCTACTTCTTTGAAAAATCTCTGTACACCGTAAAACAAACCGAGAGATATGAGGCCTCTCTTAACGAAAGGCCCTCCAGCAATGAACCTGACGTTCTCGATCAAATGAGCAAAAACCACGAATACGCCGCCCCTTTTCTTAAGCGATCCGGCGCAGTTAACCAGATAGTCTTCGCCTGCGAGCTCAAACGGACCGAAGTAAAAACAATCCAATGCGGCCAGAACAAAGAGCGCTTGAGTCCATTTCAGCGTTATAAACCTCGCAGATACCCATTCGTATCATTCCAGACGAAGCAACCGCGCGCCCATTTCCACGCCCTCGCCTTCACTTACATTGACTTTTCCGATCTTTCCGGCGCGCGGGGCGCGGATTTCATTTTGCATCTTCATGGCCTCAATCACGGCAAGGCCGTCGCCCTTTGCAACCACCGCGTTTTCCTGGACGAGCAGCTTGGCAATTCGGCCCGGCATGGGCGCAAGGATATCGAGCGGGCCTTCCTCGGCGATTCCTGTTGCCGCCCTGCTCCGGGAGCGTGAATCCTCGACTTCTATTTGAAGCGCATGACCGCCGGTCGTGGCTTCATACCGTGCGCACTGCCCGCCGCCTGCGACCGAGGCTGCCTGTTTGCGCACAGAAACCGTAAAGGACCTGTTCCCCGCAAGGAAAGAGTAAACGCCAGGCTCAACCTCAGTCCAATCCACCTCTTCGGCAACGCCATCCATGATCAACCATGCTTTACCCGGCGCGCCATCATCCAACAAAACTTCAACGATGTGCTGCCGGAGGGGCTGTGCATCGGACCGGATTTTAATTGCGCGTATCATTTAACTTGAAAATTAAGGCTAAGGGGCTTCGCTTTGCTCTAATCTGTTACATTGGGCTGATAAAATCCTTAAACAGAGCAACGCAACGAGAAATTAACGCGCTTTGGAGAAAAAAGAAAGTGATTTTCTGCGCAAGCGGGCTGGTCCGGCAACTATTGCCAGCATGGCAATCCTCGCTGCCTTCTGCCGTGCTTTAATGGACGCCTACAAAAAAGGCTTTTGTGGCAAAATCGGAAGATGAAATCAAGTCTGGATTCAAGGAAAACTCTTGTTAATCATTTTGCGTGACATTCTTTTGATTTGCTGCTGCTGCTCAATGATTTATTACGCTCTCGCCGCAATTGCGGGGCTTGTCTTTTCCCGGCGAGCCAAACGGGACGCTGAGCCACAGGGATCATCGTCAGATTGGCCACCGGTTGCCCTGGTGAAACCTTTGCACGGCTTCAACGAAGATCTCGTATATAACATACGAAGTTTCATGGAGTTGGACTATCCCCGGAAAGAATATCTCTTTGGCGTCACAACCGAAAACGATCCCGCTCTGCGGGCACTTGACGAAATCAATCGCGCTTACCCCACCGCCCGGATCACCCAAACGGTTGGCGACGAGGTTTCATCGAACCGCAAAGTGGGCAAGCTGCTGCGCATGTTGCGGCAGCCGCCCGAATCGGAAATCCTAGTGATGAGCGACGCAGACGTGCGTGTGGACCGCGATTATCTGCGGCGGATCGTGGGAGAAATGCAATCGGACCGGAAGATTGGCATGATCACGTGCGTTTACAAGGGCGTGGCGCCCGGAGGCGGCTTGGGCGCGCGCCTGGAGGCGAACTTTATCAACACGGATTTCGCCCCCACCGCGATTCTTTCCAACCTGCTTGAGCCGATGCGCCACGCTTTTGCCTCTACCGTGGCTGTGCGCCAGAGCACGTTGCGGGAAGTGGGCGGCCTC
>DASZAA010000177.1:0-6050 GCA_035945615.1 Terriglobia bacterium | reverse complement strand
ACTTTCCATCAAGATAGACTTTGAAGATCTCATGACCTTCGCAGCGGAAACAACGGTGATTGTTAACCCCAAAAGTGTAGTCTCCGGCGCCGGGTGGTGTAATTGTTCCCGTCCAGCGCACGGAGAATGCCTTCATGGGGACGCCGGGGGCGGGGGACGCGGCATTCCAATCGAACTGAATTTCCGGGTCGGTCCGAACCAGTGCCGGGCTACCGGAGAAGTTGTCGTTGGCGAAGTATTCGGCCTTGAGACCCTCAACCTTAGAATCTGCGGCAGGATGAAACACCGTGCGAGGAACGGCCAGCGGCAGCTCGGTGACGTAAGGCGATCCCTGTGCGTAGAGCACTCGCTCCTTGCCTGCGAACTGCTTGATGAGTCCGTCAAGAGGCAGAATCGGATGAGAGGGCGTCCCGTTGTAGTTGCCTTCCAGCGCGGGCAGCGACGCGGCGTTGGGGCCAATGACCGCAATAGTCTTGACGTCCGATTTTAAGGGAAGGATGCCGTTATTCTTCAGCAGCACCATGGATTCTCGCGCTGCGCGCAAGGCAATCTCGCGGTGCGCGGGCGAGTCATCCTGCGACATGGGAATTTTGTTGAAGGGAACCATGTCCGCAGGGTCAAACATGCCCAGGCGGAAACGCGCGGTGAACAGCCGCTTCACCGCGGTATCAATTTCGCTTTCTTTGATAAGGCCATCATGCACCGCTTTCACTAGCGTGACGTATTCGTTGCCGCAGGTAGTGTCCGTCCCGGCGCGGACGGCGACGG
Source organism: Terriglobia bacterium (assembly GCA_035945615.1). Classification (GTDB taxonomy): domain Bacteria; phylum Acidobacteriota; class Terriglobia; order UBA7540; family UBA7540; genus RH2-MAG17b. The sequence continues at coordinate 5,282 of DASZAA010000177.1, read as the reverse complement.
CAGAGCCATGTTCGTTGTCGGGAGTGTAGTGGTGGCCGAAAGTGATGTCGGCAATGGCGCCGCAATCGGAGGTCACGTAGCCTTTGAAGCCCCACGCATCACGCAGCGTCTTTTGCAGTAGATCTGTGTTGGCGCAGGCCGGGACACCGTCAATTGCATTGTAGGCGCACATGATCGAGTCCGCATGGCCTTGGGTCACGGTGGCGCGGAATGCTGGAAGGTACGTGGCCTCAAGGTCGAGCGGCCGCACGTTTACGTTGAAGCCGTGGCGCAGCGGCTCGGGACCGCTGTGCACGTCATAATGTTTGGGTGTGGCCACGACCTCTAAATATTTAGGATTGTTCCCCTGCATTCCTTCGACAAAATTCACCGCGAGTTGCGAAGTCAGGAAGGGATCTTCTCCCAGCGTTTCCTGTCCACGCCCCCAGCGCGGATCGCGGAATATATTGATGTTGGGCGCCCAGAAAGTAAGTCCAAAGTAGATGCTGTGATTACCTTCGCGCTGCGCCTGGTTGTACTTGGCTCTGGCTTCGACAGCGATCACACGGCCTTCCTGATGGATAAGATGCGCATCCCAGGTAGCGGCCATGCCGATAGCTTGCGGGAATACGGTCGCATGGCCGGAACGCGCTACTCCATGCAAGGCCTCGTTCCACCAGTCATAGGAGGGCACGTCCAGGCGCGGAATAGCCGGGGCTGTGTGCTGCATCTGCAAGACCTTTTCCTGAAGCGTCATGCGGGAAACAAGGTCGTCTACGCGCTGCTCGATGGGCAGGGACGAATTCAAATATGGGAGTTCCGCTTTTGCAGACTTACTTTGTCCATTGCTCGCCGCCCTTATAGACCCAATACAGACCAACAAACAACCACCTGCCGCCGCAATCATACAAGCCAGCAGGAACCTATTTCTTTTTAAGTCCTTCGTCGTCACAACGCCCTCCGTCGGTTTCGCTCGAGATGATGCCACTCGGCACAGCATATAGTGTTTATAGGTCGTCCGCCGGCCGATTTGTTCGAATGGCGAACTATAGCGGTGTGTGTGATTCATGTCAAGAAAAAAGCTTCGCAAAGCCTAATGGCCTCGCTAAGGCGAAAAGGCGCAAAGAAAATAGAAGAAAATAGAAAGGAAGCCGCATAAATACGTGCGTCAAGAAACTTGCGAAGCGGCGATCGTTAAATTTTGCGGGCGACATAGGTGCTGGTGCCGTAGGTCTTGTGCAGCATCTGAATGCGCTCCGCAGCGGGTCGCAAGGCCCAGTCTAGCGTTCGGAGTGGATAGGCGAAGGCGTATTTTAATGAGGAACGTAGGCCCGGCCGAAGCCTGTTGGACTGGAAATATTGAGGCCGTGAAGGGGGCAAATCCTGCCAGAAAAAACCCTTCTTCAGCACTCGTGCCTTGAGAAAAAACAATAGAAAGTTTTCCGGAGGCATGGAGAAAATTTCATCGCAGTTATCCTCACGCTCTAGGCAGAGGCCTGTGCTCTCTACGTATTGCCTGACAGTTTCGCGGGTATAGAAGTAGAGGTGGCGCGGCACGTCCTCTCGAAAAAGGTAACGGGAGGCCATACTGACAAAGTTGGGGACCAAAAATACGAAGAGACCGCCCGGCTTGAGGACACGAGAAGCCTTTTTAAAATACGACATTGGATTGTGAACGTGTTCGAGCACTGCCCACGCAGTTACGGCGTCGTATGTTGGGGTGTCGAGCGGGATTTCGGGAAACGGTTGCGGGTAAACCGGAAAGTCATGAATGGGCAAGGTTGACGCGGAAACTTCCACCCCTTCCACATTCCAGCCGCGCGCCGCCATAAACCTTGGGAAATCGCCGTTGGCGCAGCCAACATCGAGCAGGTGGCGCGATCCTCCGCGTTTCTCAAACTCGCGCAGATAGCGGGCTTCGCGCGCATAGCGCGCCTGATGGTATTTCAGATTGCTGGAAAATTCTTCTTCGTAATAAGCCGGAGGATAGTATTTCCCCATCTCCTCGAAAGTTGGTCTCGGGTTCAAAAAGCCTAATCCGCACTCATCGCACTGGACCACCGTAAAAATTTCTCCTAGGAAGTAACGGCGGTCCGGCGACTGATAAACCATTGTCTGGCGCGTGGAACCGCAAAGGTCGCAGGCTATCGTTTCCAAACTCAATCTCCAAGAGCGAAAGAGTATATCCGCGCTAAAGCTTTAATCTAAAACGCAGGATAACAGAAAGAGAGGCAAACCCGCATACCGGGAAACATCTGGAGAGCGGCGACAGACTGCAGTACTTCACTAAATATCCGGGAAAGACTATGGATGTTATACACTTGTATGAGTACAGCTCGTGGAAAGGATTTTCCTTGCCCACGCTACCGGAAGGGAAGCAAAATTCCGGCGAAATCATAAGGCTGAGGGGAGATTGAGGTCAAGGCGATGGAGCAAAACGAAACGGCGGTAGCTCAAAACGCCACCCCTCGGAAGACTGCTGAGCTTTCATCCCAGGTGATGATCGAGAGCATTAACGAAGGCGCGCTCACACTTGCCCTGGACGGCCGGGTGCTCTACGCGAACCGCCGGTTTGCGGCGATGGTTTCCATGCCGCTTCAGAAAGTTATTGGCAGACTGCTCGGTGACTTCGTGCAAACGCTCGATTGTCCTGGCATTGAGGACCTGCTGGAGAGCGCCGCCCGAGCCCACCAAGCGGAAGAGTGTGTCTTGCTGACGAATGGGGGGAAGCGCATTCCTGCGCATCTCTCGCTCAGCCCTCTCGAAGCTGGAGACTTGAAGGGGATTTGCGTGATTGTCGCCGACTTGACCGATCAGAAGCATAAGGAAAAGGAGCTTGCTCAGCTTTCCGCACGCCTTCTGAGGCTGCAAGACGAAGAGCGACGGCGGATTGCACGGGACTTGCACGATAGCACCTCGCAAACTCTTTCCGCGCTTGCGATCAATTTGGCTATCCTCGAACAACGGGCTATTGAATTAAATCCGGCGATAGTGAAAACAATTGCGGACTGTCACTCGCTGGCCGCGCAAGCGTCGGCCGAGGTGCGCAATCTTTCTCACCTTTTGCACCCTCCCGATCTCGATGCCATCGGCCTGGTCGCCGCCGTCCGCTGGTATACCGTCAGACTCTCCGAGCATGGCGGCCTTAAGGTTGGCTTGCAATTGCAAAGTGATTTTGGCCGGCTCGACCCGGATCTCGAAATTGCCCTGTTTCGTGTCGTGCAGGAAAGCCTTTCCAACGTCCAGCGTCACTCTGGCAGCACTTCCGCCACCATCCGTCTTTTCCAACACGACGGACACGCCATAGTCGAGGTGGAAGACCATGGCCGGGGCATTTCACCAGATTTGTTGCGCATAGATCAGGGTGAAAGCGTCGTCCAGCGGCTTGGAGTTGGAGTTGCCGGAATGCGCGAGCGGTTGCGGCAGCTTCGCGGCCGTTTGGAAATCGCCTCTGGCCCGCGTGGAACCACCGTCAAGGCCACTGTGCCGTTGGAGCGAGCAGACGCATGATTCCAATGTAGTTGCAGCCACAGCCCGTTTTTAAATAGCAAAGACCATCAAGTAGAGACCGCCGCCGTAAACCGCTTATTTCTTGCGCGGCGGTTGCGAGGGCCGCATCTCAATCCGGCTGGCCAGCGCGGTGCCCGGAAACCGGTAAAGATCGATCACAGCCTTGGCGATATCCTCGCCTGTTAGTTTCCAGCTTTCGCGCGGCTTCGATCCCGGCGCGGCGGCGAAATCCGTATCTACGCTACCCGGCATGATGTAGCTCACGCGGATGCCGTCGTAGCGGATTTCCTGCATCAACGCCTCGCTGAAGCCATTCAACCCAAACTTGGAAGCATTGTAGGCGCTGCCTCCGGGGAAAGCGTTGACGCCCGCCAGACTTGAGATGTTGAAGATGTATCCGCCGCCACGCTTCCGCATCAGGGGAATCGCCTCGTGGCAGCAATAAAAGACACCGGAAAGATTGGTGTGAATTACCGTATCCCAATCCTCCGGCTTTAGTTGTTCCACTGGGCTGAACATACCGAGTCCGGCATTGTTCACCAGAATGTCGAGGCCGCCAAAGCGCTCCACAGCTCCATGAATCAGCTTGTGGCAATGAGCATAGCTCTGGACGTCTGCCTCTATTCCATCCACCCGGTCTGCCGAAGTTCCTGCGGCGAGCGCCGCAACGGACTTCTTTACTTCCGCGCTTTTTCTGCCGCAGATGAAAACCCGGGCGCCTTCTTTCAAGAACCCTTCTGCCACACTGTACCCAATCCCCCGCGTCCCGCCTGTAACCACAGCAACTTTGTCTTTAAGTGACTGCATCAGTCTCTCCTCGTTTCGTCTATAATGTTCATCTCAGCTGCCGGCCGGCGCGCAACAAGGTTCTGCCATGGACGTAAAAGCCTGGGAAAAACAGCTACGTGATGAAGGCTTCACCACAACGTACGTCTGGCAGGACGGCCCCGGCGCCTTCTATCCCGATCATACCCACTCTACCCTCACCGCGCACGTGATTCTCGAAGGCAGCATGATCCTGACGTGCCAGGGAGTAACTCATACCTATCAATCCGGCGACCGCGCCGACGTGCCGGCCGAGACCATTCACTCGGCGCGCATGGGTCTTGCTGGATGCCGGTATCTGATCGGCGAAAAGTAGGGCTCGCCGCTACCATTCCGGGAACTCGATGCCCATCTGCTTGAAATATTCCTCGACGGCGCGCAGATCGTCCTCCGTATCTACGCCGATGGTGTCCTTCCGAGTTTCGAGCACGGTGATGCCAATCCCATTCTCAAGAAAGCGAAGCTGCTCGAGTTTCTCGGCCTGCTCGAGCGGACCAGGGCGCAGCGAGCGGAATTTCTCCAGCGCGGACGCCGAGTAGGCGTAAAGACCGAGATGCTTGTAATAGGCAATGCTTGCTTGTGCGTCGCGGTTGCAGGGAATTGGGCTGCGCGAAAAGTAGAGCGCCCGGCCGTTTCGGTCCGCCGCCACCTTCACTTTGTTGGGGTCGGCGGCGTCTTGCGGAGGCATTGCCACCTTGAGTGTGGACACCTCCGTTTTTGGGTTGTCGCCGGAGGCCTGCAAAAGCAGCCGGATGTGCTCTGCTTCAATGGTGGGTTCATCGCCCTGGATATTCACGTAAATGTCCGCCTGTTCGCCAAGGCGGCGGTGCATGGCCATCACTTCGAGAATGCGATCGGTGCCCGATCTGTGGCTGGGCGACGTGATCATGGCGGGAATACGAAGCGAGCGGCACCATTCGACGATTTCATCCGAGTCCGTTGCTACCAGAAGATCGGAAAGCTCAACA
>DASZAA010000176.1:0-2547 GCA_035945615.1 Terriglobia bacterium | reverse complement strand
GGAACGCACGTATCATCACACCGCGCCGATTTCGCTGGTCTTCGCGTTACGCGAAGCGCTGCGGATCGTGTTGGAAGAAGGTTTGCCCGCGCGCTGGGAGCGTCACAAAGAGAATCGCGACGCCCTTGTCGCCGGCCTCGAGGCGATGGGCCTTGAGCTTTTCGTTGAAAATCCAGTGGATCGCCAGGTCACTGTCACGGGCATAAAAGTGCCGCAGGGAATCGAGGATGGCAAAGTTCGCGGTCAGTTGTTGAACGAATTCAATATTGAAATTGCAGGGGGCTTTGGCCCGATCAAGGGCAAATTGTGGCGCGTGGGATTGATGGGCTACGGATGCCAGAAAAATAATGTCTTGGTTTTTCTGGCGGCACTCGAAAAGTGCCTGCTCGATCAGGGCTTCCGTCTCCCGTCCGGCGCCGGCGTCGGCGCTGCGATCCGCAGTTATTCGGAAGCGCACGCCGCCATGGCAGGCCACAAATAGCCGGGGAGAATTTTTTAGTCCAGGCGGAAAGCAACGATGAGCGCGACAACTGTAACGCGGATTCCGAATCAAGGGGCCATGAGCGATTTCGTGCGGCCCTTTGAAGTGGCGTCGAAGATGACCGACGTTGTCTACCGATGCCGGTTCTCGCACTGTTGGAACGGCATAGCGACGCGCCACGCGGATACCATTGACTGCAAATTTTATGTGGATGGCAAAGGCGTCGTGCTCGGGTTGGCACACATCGCGTTCATCGAATTTCAGAATCGAGCGAAACGGTATTTGACCGACCGCGAGGCAAGCTTCATCGCTGCGGAATATTTACGTGAGCGGCTTGAACAGGAAGACGAGCACGATTTGTACGACGTCTCGCACCAAGACGTGCTCCGCATCATTGAAAAGTTGCGAATCCGGTAAACTTCAGTCGCCAGGAATTGCGGGTTTTTAGCGGCCCTCGAAGGTGAGATTGGCGGTCGCCGTTTCACCTGGCCGCACAACCACCTTCTGTTCCTGCGCCCCAAACGTCGCGGTCCAGACCGCCAGAGTATAATCGCCCGGCGGAACATTCTTCAAAACGAAGCTCCCATCGCTGCCGGTGACCGCGTAGAACGGATTATTCACCACCCCGATGTATGCTTTCATCCACGGATGCTCATTGCAATGCACAGGGATCATGATTTCGGAATGGGAAAATTTTCGAATCACAGACGGCGAACCGGGCTGCTGCGTGACATTCCATTCTCGGTTCACCTTTGCGACCACGTGGATGTTATGCGTCGTGGGATCCAGCGTCAGAACCTGAAGCGGCTGGCCTACCATGATGCCGAGAACATGCGGCTCGTACATGCAGCCACTTTGGGTGAAGTCCACCGAATTGCGCGGAGCCGGACCTGCAAGATTGACGCTGCCGTGCTCGATGTAAACGAACGCGTTGGGCAACGTGCCGTTGCTGTTCACCGCACCGTCCTGGGCGTACACGGTCGCCGAATGCTCTGACATGCAGACCGGATCTTTTCCCATATCGAGCGGCAGCAGCTTCGGTTTGGTTCCCTTGAAATAAATTTTGCCAGCGATTTCCCCTGTGCCGCTTGCAGCGTTTCCAGCTTGCGGAGGAGACGCTTTTACAATGTCCGCCAGCATGGCTGATCCGAGTCCAAGAAATACCACCAGGAGCACAGCACGCACACTAGTCGATCTTTTCATGTTTCTCGACATTGTTTTTACAACCTGCCTTTCTTTCGTTCGGGAACTCGTGAGCTTCCACGTCTCTGTGCCCGCTGGTTGCAAGCCGTCCATCGTACGGGCACGCTGTAATCGATAGATTTTCCGGCTAAAAGATCAAGCCGAGATAAAGATAAACAGAATTATTGTCGCGGGCGTTCCGTCCCGCTCCGTCATAGTTTGTGCCGCCGCCATTAAACTGCGTGTAACCGGTGTACTGCACGGCCAAACGCACGTTTTGCACCGGCCAGTAAGTGAAATTCAAGACGTACCCCTTGCTGTTCGGGCTGCCATTCGCGCTGCCCGTCAGCGCCGCGGGCGCGTAAAACAGCGGGTCCGCATTTCCCGTGGTGGCAAAATATCCGAATGCCGGCGCGTAGCGGTAGCCGAAATGGTAGACAGCGTTCACCTGAAAGGTATTCAAGTGGTGCGGAACGAAACTCGCGCCGCTCGAATCGAACGCTGCATTCAAATTCGAGTTCTCCCGAATGTAAGTTCCGTGCAAGCTGATTAAGTTGTCATGGAGTTTCGGAAGAACGCGCTCGAATTGAGAATCCACCGCGAAATCCGTGTAGGTATTTTCCGGTCCCACGACGGCACTGGGTGTGGACCGCATGTGCATGCCGTAGGTTCCGAATTCCAAATAACTGTTACCCATGGTTTGTTGCCAAGCCGCGCGCCAGTACGGCGCCGCGCCCTGAATGTTGAAATTGAAATTCGTGCCGGGATTCGGCAGCGGCTGACCTAGATGCGAAGAGCGGTAAACCGTTGCGGCGCCGTACAGATGGTCGTTCCACATGGCGTAGCCGCCCACGCCGGCGACATCTTGGCCGAGCGGGCCGTCA
>DASZAA010000175.1:0-5470 GCA_035945615.1 Terriglobia bacterium | reverse complement strand
AAAGGTTTGCATTCCGAACTTTTCCTGTCCCGACTGCATGGCGGAGTAAATCTGGTGGATTTTGTCTTCGCGGATTAAATTCCGCACCGCGGGATTTGGAATCAGGATTTCCATGGCCATCACTCGCCCTCTTCCGTCCGTACGGGCCAGCAGGGTCTGGCAGAGAATCCCCTCCAGGACCAGCGAAAGCTGCGCTCGTACCTGAGGCTGCTGAAAAGCTGGGAAAACGTCAATCACGCGGTTGATGGTTGTGACCGCCGAGTTCGTGTGCAGCGTTCCGAACGTCAGGTGGCCGGTTTCTGCGATTCGCAGCGCGGATTCAATCGTTTCCAGATCGCGCATTTCTCCGATCAGCACCACGTCCGGATCTTCGCGGAGCGCTGCTCTGAGCGCGTTGGGAAACGAATGCGTATCGGAATGAATCTCGCGCTGGTTAACCAAGCATCTCTTGTGGGTGTGCAGGAACTCGATGGGATCTTCAATGGTAATCATGTGCTCATGCCGGGTCTCGTTGATGAAATCTAGCATGGTGGCCAGCGTGGTCGACTTTCCGCTCCCGGTCGGGCCGGTTACGAGGATAAGGCCGCGAGGCTTCTGGCACAGCTTGCGCAGGATGGGAGGCAGCGCGAGATCGTCAAACGATCTAATGTCAAAGGGAATGGCGCGAAACACCGCAGCAGTGGCGCCGCGCTGGTTGAAGAGGTTGCCGCGAAAGCGCGAGAGGTCGCGGATGGCGAAGGAGAAATCGAGCTCAAGAGACTCTTCAAAGCGGTGCTTTTGGGACTCCGTTAACACGCTATAGGCAAGCTGTTTACACTCTGCGGGGCCGAGCGAAGGAAAGTCTTCCAAGGGTTTGAGCTCACCGTGCAAACGAACTCGCGGCGGCGAATTCACCGTGAGATGCAGATCTGATCCGCCCATCTCGACGAGGCGCCTTAACAATTCACTAAGGGAAGGAAGTTCCATGTAAGTTCGCCTTTATGTTCTTAGTCTGCATTCGCCGCACTGTCTCAAAGCACCGTCTCCCGGACCACCTCTTCAATCGTCGTCAGGCCCGCTTTAACCTTGATCAGCCCGCTACGGCGCAGGGTAATCATGCCTTGTTCGATCGCCTTGCGCTTAAGCTCGATGCCCGAAGCACCGGAAAGAATCAAATCGCGGATTTCGTCCGTGCTCTCCATCACCTCGTAGATGCCTACACGCCCTTTGTAGCCCCTTCCGCCGCAGGTTGAGCAGCCTTTGCCTTTGAAAGGCACCACCGAGCGAGCCTCTTCCGCCGAGAAGCCGGCGTCCAGAAGCACTTGGGGGGAAGTGGGATCGTCCACTCTGCACGCCGTGCAGATGCGGCGCACCAGACGCTGCGCGCAAATTAAATGGACTGAGGTCGCTACCAGGAACGGCTCAACGCCCATATTCATCAGGCGGGAAATGGAGGAAGGAGCGTCGTTGGTATGCAGCGTGGATAGGACCATGTGGCCGGTTAGAGCGGCTTTGATCGCAATCTCGGCAGTCTCGAAGTCGCGGATTTCACCGACCAGGATTATATTCGGGTCCTGGCGCAGAAAGGATCGCAGTGCCGCGGCGAAGTTTAATCCAATCTGCTCCTTCATCTGCACCTGGTTGATGCCCGGCAACTGAAATTCCACGGGGTCTTCGGCGGTGATGATATTCGTGTCATCCTTATTAAGCTGCGCAATCGACGAGTAAAGCGTATTCGTTTTGCCGCTTCCGGTGGGACCTGTAACCAGCACCATCCCATAAGGCTTGAAGATGGCCCGCTGAAACTTGTCCAGCGATTCGGGTTCAAAGCCCAGCTTGGTCATATCCAGGCGCAGATTCTCTTTATCGAGCAACCGCATGACGATTTTCTCGCCGTGCAGCGTGGGAAGGACGGAGACGCGCAAATCAAGCTGCTTCCGCTTGTGTTCGTGCATGATACGGAGCATGATGCGCCCGTCCTGCGGCAGCCGTTTTTCCGCGATGTCCAATTTGGCCATAATTTTTACGCGGCTGATAATTGCATCACGCAGTTTCAAGGGCGGCGTCATCACCGGCTGCAGAAGGCCGTCAATGCGGTAGCGGATGCGGTATTCCTTCTCATAAGGCTCCATGTGAATATCGCTTGCGCCCCGCCGGACGGCGTCGCCAAGCACATAATTAACCAGCCGGATCACGGGAGCTTCTTCAGAAGCTCGCTCCATGTCCGCAAGGTTGAGCATTTCCTCGGAGGATTCATCCAGCTCAACACTGCCCGCCGAGCCCTCATCGAGAAAATTTACAAGGTCGTCAATTTCTTTCTGCCGCTCGACATCATGAACGTTGCCAAAATAACTGTTGATCGCGGCATCGATCGCGTGCTCAGGCGCGAGCACCGGCTCGATATTCAATCCGGTGAGAAATTTCACGTCGTCCAGGGCAAAGACGTTAGCGGGATCGCTGACGGCCAAGGTCAGCGACGCGCCGGTCCGCAGCAACGGAATCACGTGATGCTTAAGAGCCGTCTCCATCGGAATAAGCTTCACTGCAACGGGATCAACGGGAAATTCGCTCAGCTTGACCGAAGGGACTCCGTACTGGGCCGCAAGGGCTTCGGCAATTTCCTCGTCAGTAACAAACTCCAGCTTCACCAGAGCTTGACCCAACTTACCGCCGTTCGTCCTTTGGTAATCAATGGCGCGTCGAAGTTGAGCCTCGGAAATGCGGTTGTCCCTCAGCAGAATTTCACCGAGTTTGCCCACAATCATTTGCGTGCTCAAGGATTACTCCATTTATCCAAAAACCGCCCGATAAAGACGTTCACTCCGGGCTGAAAAAACGCCTAAGCGCAATCCGCCTATTCATTATAAAGTATTATACATTAGTATAATAGTTCTAAAACAATACGTTTAACCTGAATAGCAGCCGGCCATGAAGAATATGTGACAACTGCGCTCGATGGGTTGTTGCGGCTGCCTCCGGCCGCTGATATTTGATATTTGAATCCTAGCGGCTGGACGCCGCTAAAACTATCAGTCAGCCTCAATGCCCGCGAAGCCGACTGAAACACAAAAAGGGGCGCTTCAACGGCCTTTCCGATCTTGACATCGTCAGTTCAGGGGCATAACTTTAAGCCGTATGACCTTACCAGATGGGGACCAATCCCCGGCACAAATGGGGACGCTCAAAAATTATTTCCAAAGCCTGTTGCAGGGCTTCGGCCCCCAAGGCTGGTGGCCGGCCCGCACCCGTCTGGAGGTCATCCTGGGAGCGATTCTGACCCAAAACACAACTTGGCGAAACGCATCGCTTGCCCTGGATCAGCTTCGCAAACAGGGCTTGCTACGCATGGAAAACCTAAAAAAGGCGAGTTTGCCTGAGCTAGAGCGCCACGTCCGGCAGGCAGGATTTTACCGCCAGAAGGCCGCCACCATTCTTTCCTTCATTGAATGTCTAAATCGGGATTGCCGCGGATCGCTCGACACTCTCTTTTCCATGCCCCCGGATGACCTGCGTCAGTATTTGCTTGATATCAAAGGGCTTGGACCTGAAACGGCGGATGCGATTCTTCTTTATGCCGGACGGAAGCCCTATTTTGTGGCAGACGCTTACACGCGACGAATCCTCTCGCGCCACGGTTGGCTGCCCGCCAATGCCACCTATGAGGCGGCGCAAGGACTCTTGCACCAGCAATTGCCGCGCGATTCGCGCCTTTTTAACGAATTTCATGCTTTGCTGGTCGAGGCCGGGAAACGTTATTGTACGAGGCGCGAGCCTGCGTGCTCGGAATGCCCTTTGCGCGAGTATTTGCCCGCCAGGTCGAGGGCCGCTCCAGGCGAGTTGGCAGCCCTGTTGGCAATAAATTGACGGTATGGACGAAAAATCCCGTAAAAGCCACCGCTCTTTCCTGATTTTTCTTCTCGTTCTGGTTCCCGTGCTCTTCCTCATCGGATGGAGCCAGGCATCGCTGAACCTCAATTTCATTCATCCGCGCGACGCTACGGAAACCTTTCTGCTGGCGGCTGTTTCCGCGTTTGTTTTTGTGCTTTTCGTTGTCTTTGCCCTCATTTTGACCCGAATTCTCCTTAAACTGTATGCCGAGCGCCGCCAGAACCAGTTGGGCTACCGCTTTAAGACAAAGATGGTCGTAGCCTTCTTGAGCCTTTCGCTGATTCCGGTGTGCTTCCTGTTTTTGTTCTCCTACGGCTTGGTCAATCGCAGCATCGACAAATGGTTTGGCATCCCCTTTGATTCCGTCCGGCGGGACGCCACCGCCATCACAGAACAGCTTGCGCTCGAATCCGAGCGGGCGGCGCTCGACAACGCTCAACATCTGGCCGCACTTGATCGCCTTCAGCAACGCCTCGCTGAGAAGAACGCCGGGGCGCTCGAAAGGCTGCTTCGCCGCGCCTCCGGGGGAATGCAGCTTGATGCGATTCTTTGCCTCGATCCCCAAGGCCGCCTGATTGCTCGCGCCGGTAGCGCATGGCCCGGCCTCACGGAGATCGTTAAGGAGTTTCCTGCCCTCAAAACGGGCGCCTTGCCCGCAAGCGGCCAAAGCGCGAGTATAAGGTCCAATAATTTCGACCTTTTTCTGGCCGCCGAGAGCGTTCAAACGCCTGGCGGGGAGAATGTAGGAACCGTCATTGCTATCCGGCGTCTGCCGCTCAACATCCAGATCATGGCGAATCAGATTCAGCAGGAAGCGCGCCGCTACGACGAGTTAAGCCACGAAAAGAAAGCCTTGAAGCGCCTGTACCTCTCCATTCTGCTGCTGATTACGCTGCTGATTTTATTCGCCGCCACCTGGCTCGCGATGTTCTTTTCAAAGCAGGTCACGGTGCCGGTTCAGGCCTTGGCCGAAGCCACCCACGCGGTGCTCAATGGGAATCTCGGCTGGAGGATTATGGCGCGCGCCGACGCCGAGCTTGGCAGCTTAATTGGCCTGTTCAATGAGATGACGCGGCAGCTTCAGGAAGGGCGATTGGCCGTCGAAAGAGCCACGGGCGACCTTCAGCAGGCCAACCGCGAGATGGAAGAGCGCAACAACACGATTGAAGCTATTCTCGAAAACGTGCCGGCCGGAGTCATCTCCTTCAATCCGCAGCGCGAGATCACGCAAACGAACTCGGCCACTGCACGCATGTTCGGGAACGCATCCGTGAAGACGGCGCGCAGCCTTGCCGACCTGTTCGCTCCCGATGAAGCGCGGGAGATCTCCCGATTGTTTCCGCGCGCCCAGCGCCAGGGCGTGGTAAATCGCCAGGTCACCCTTAGAATTGGCGGCCGGCGCGCCTTGGCGGGGATCACGCTCTCCTCCGTCTCCGCCCAGCACGGCGCGGTTGGCTTTGTAATGGTCATTGAAGACCTGACGGACGTTGTTCAAGCGCAGCGCAGCGCGGCGTGGCGCGAAGTGGCGCAGCGCATCGCCCATGAAATCAAGAATCCGCTCACGCCTATTCGCCTCTCTTCTGACCGCATCCGGCGGCTCATC
>DASZAA010000174.1:0-8384 GCA_035945615.1 Terriglobia bacterium | reverse complement strand
GCAATGCTCTGCTATTCCGCCACCTTCAGCACGGCGAGAAATGCTTCCTGTGGAATTTCCACGCGACCCACGCGCTTCATTCGTTTCTTGCCCTCTTTCTGTTTTTCGAGCAACTTTCTCTTGCGCGTGATATCGCCACCGTAACACTTGGCGAGGACGTTCTTCCGGATGGCGGCCACGTTTTCGCGCGCGATGATCTTAGCGCCGATGCTCGCCTGAATCGCAATTTCAAAGAGCTGGCGCGGAATAAGCTTCCGCATCTTTTCGCACAGCACGCGCGCGCGGCTTTGAGCATCTTCGCGGTGGCAGATAAACGAAAGCGCATCCACGGCTTCGCCCGCGACGAGCAAATCTACTTTCACCAGATCCGACTCCCAGTAACCGCTCATGTGGTAGTCGAGCGAGGCGTAGCCGCGGGAAACGGTCTTCAGGCGGTCGTAAAAATCCAGCACGATTTCATTGAGCGGCAGTTCATAGGTCAGCAGCACTCGCTTTTCTGAAACGTATTCGAAACCTTTTTGCACTCCGCGCTTTTCTTCGAGCAATTGCAGAATGCCGCCCAGATATTCATCCTGCGTCAGGATCATCGCCTTCATCACCGGCTCTTCGATTTTGGCAATGTCGCCCGCCGGAGGGAACTTGCTTGGCGTATCGACGGCGAGGGCATTGCCTGATTTGGTGGTGATGCGGTAGCGGACGCTCGGGGCCGTGGTGATCAGGTTCAGGTTGAACTCACGCTCCAGGCGCTCCTGAATAATCTCCATGTGCAGCAAGCCGAGGAATCCGCATCGGAATCCGAAGCCCAGCGCGGCGGAATTCTCTGGCTCGTACAAAAAAGATGAATCGTTCAGCCGCAGCTTTTCCATGGCGTCGCGCAGCGTTTCGTATTCGGTCGCCTCAACAGGATAAAGCCCGGCGAAAACCATTGGCTTGATTTCTTCAAAGCCGGGCAGCGGCGCGGCGGCGGCCCGCTTTTCGTCCGTGATGGTGTCGCCGATGCGAGTGTCGGAAATCCGTTTGATGTTGGCGGCGAGATACCCCGCTTCGCCCGCTTCAAGCTGATCCACGTGCAGGGACTTAGGCGTGAGCACGCCAAGTTCCTCTACCGTATAAACCTGGCCATTCGACCACAGCCGGATGTTCATGTTCACCGCCAACTTGCCCTCGATCACCCGCACCAGCACGATGACGCCGCGATAGCTGTCGTACCAGGAATCGAAGATGAGCGCGCGCAAGGGCGCGACGGCGAGGCCCTTCGGAGGCGGCACGCGCTCGATAATGGCTTCGAGCACTTCGGGAACGCCAAGGCCCTGCTTGGCGCTGATGAGCAGCGCGGTGCTTGGGTCAAGAGCCAGCGCGTTTTCGATTTGCCGCTTGGCCATCTCCACGTCGGCGCCAGGCAAGTCAATCTTGTTAATCACAGGAATAATTTCCAGATTGTTGTGCATGGCAAGCTGCGCGTTAGCCAACGTCTGCGCCTCCACGCCTTGCGAAGCGTCCACCACTAGCAGCGCGCCCTCGCACGCTGAAAGGCTGCGCGAAACTTCGTAGGAAAAGTCCACGTGTCCCGGCGTGTCAATCAAATTAAGCTGGTAGATGTTTCTGTCTCGCGCCGTATAGTTCAGGCGCACCGCGTGGGCTTTGATCGTGATGCCGCGCTCCTTTTCGAGGTCCATCGTATCTAGGACTTGCTCTGACATCTCGCGCTTGGAGAGCGCGCCGGTAAGTTCGAGCAGGCGGTCGGCAAGGGTCGACTTCCCGTGATCAATGTGAGCAACGATACAAAAGTTACGAATGAAACGAGCGTCAGGCATGAAGATTCTAGTTCACCGGATAAAGCGCAGAGTGAATTGCGGCAGGCGGTCCCGCTCGATTTCTCAAGCCCTTGAAAGGCTAACAAACCGCCCACAAACCTGTCAAACACATGCACAAGCATTATGACGCCAGACACCTGCTTGCCCACCCTCTCTACGCCGCCATTCGACCCTTATTGCCGGCGAGATCCCACGCCGCACCAGCATCGACGATTTCGCGCCTTAGGTCCGCGCCATCTTTCAGGCTTGCCCCAAAATATACATACAAGGCATCTTGTAGCCCCTGCCTACCCGGTCGCGCGAAGACTACATGAAATGGCCTACCTGCACGAATGACAAAAAATTTACAAGGCACAGACATAGGTAACGGCAATATAAGGGATGCTCCTTGTGTGAACCTGGCAGCGGACGGGAAAGCGACAGGACCGTTGCGCCCATAGGAGCGCGATGTCTCGCGCCATTGCTGCCAAGACCCGTCGCGCACTGCTCGCCAAAATTGCTTTTCCAAGCACAAAGGAGAACACTTATGAAGAAAATGTTCGCGTTTTTGGCCCTGGCTATTGGGCTAATGCTGTTGCTCGTCAGTCTGAACTCGGCTGACGAAGACCGCACGCAGCCTGTCATCCCCAACCTTTCTCCGGCGCCGACATTTTCGGTTTCCACCGTGCCGCTAAATAGCGACGTGAATCCTTACGGCGTGGCTTTCGTTCCTAAGGACTTTAGGGGCGGCGAGCCATTGCGCCCAGGTGATATTCTCGTTTCGAACTTCAACGATCAAAATAACACTCAGGGCACAGGAACAACAATTGTCCGGGTGACGCCCGAAGGGAATGTCTCTCTCTTCTTTTCCGGAAAGGCGGGGCTTGGCCTGACCACCGCCCTGGGAGTTTTGAAGGCTGGCTTCGTGCTTGTGGGGAACTTACCCTCTCCGACTGGAACGTGCACGCCAGATACAAATGGCCAGGAGCTTGGCGTAGGGATGGGATCTCTAATTATCCTCAACCGTGACGGCCAGATAGTGAAAACGCTGGCGGATGCTCAATTCCTCGACGGACCCTGGGATCTGGCTGTTCGAGACCTGGGAGACTACGCGCAGATATTTGTTTCCAATGCGCTTAACGGAACCGTCACCCGCCTGGACCTGCGCATTCCAGAATCTGGAGACGACGTGGAAGTGGTAGGCGAAACCCGGATCGCGTCCGGATATCTGCATCGTTGCGATCCGGCTGCCCTCGTCGTGGGCCCAACAGGATTGGCTTACGATCGGCTGAGCGATACGTTGTTTGTCGCTTCTACTGGGGACAACGCAATCTTCGCCATTCCACACGCTGGATACACTCATCAGGATGAAGGCATGGGCAAGACGGTCTACCGCGACGACGCTCACCTCAGAGGACCGCTGGCTCTTGTTCTCGCTCCGAACGGCGACCTTCTCACGTCGAACGGCGACGCCATTAACCCCAATCCAAACCAACCCAGCGAAATTATTGAGTTCACGCAGCAAGGAATGTTTGTGGCCGAGTTTTCCGTCGACCCTAGCCAGGGAGCGGCTTTTGGCATGGCCTTGCAGAGTTCCGAAGACCAAATTCAGTTCGCCGCAGTCGACGACGGAACAAACATGCTGGATGTTTGGAAAATCAAATAAGTCTGTGAATCAGCTTTCCTGACCGGCTGCGTCGCGCCTATTTGTGGGGCGAGGCGCCGCCGCTACAGCGGGTATCGCAATGTTCGTTTTCTAACGCTGCGGCTTTTGATGCCTCCCACGGATGGAGGAGGACGGCGTAAAGCTTGCGCCGTGGGCCTACTAAAAGCCCGCGGTTTCCATTCTTTGCACTGCGGGTTTTGGCTATGGCGGAAGAGCCGCAGCGTTAGAGATGAGCACCTTCGCAAAAACCCTATCCCCGACTCGATCCGGCGTTATTCACGACCGCATTGCTCCGCTGTCCCTTCAAATGCGGTAAAGTTAACCTATGGCTCAGGAGACAGCGGAGCAGTGGGACCCGCAGTTGTATGAATCGAAGCACGCCTTCGTGTGGCAACTGGGAGAGGGACTGGTTGAGCTGCTCAATCCAGAGCGCGGCGAGCAAATTCTGGATATTGGGTGCGGTACAGGGCACCTCACGGCGAAAATCGCCGCAACCGGCGCGCAGGTGGTGGGACTCGATGGCTCCTCCATGATTGAAGAGGCGCGAAAGAATTACCCCGGTAACCGCTTCACGGTTGCCGATGCCCGCGATTTCCATTTTGACGAGCCTTTTGACGCGGTGTTTTCCAATGCCGCATTGCATTGGGTTGCGGAAGCTCGCAGCGTGATCGAGTGCGTGCGCGCCGCGCTCAAGCCAGGCGGCCGCTTTGTGGCGGAGTTCGGCGGAAAAGGTAATATCGAAAAGCTGGTGAGCGCCTTTTACGCCGCGCTCGACTCCATCCACTACCCTGCGAAGCGCAATTCAAACCCATGGTATTTCCCCGGTATTTCTGAGTACAGCACGCTTTTGGAACAAAACGGCCTTGAGGTGACGTTCGCGGCCTTGTTTGACCGCCCGACGCCGCTTGACGATGGCGAGGCCGGTATGCGTAACTGGATCAAGATGTTCGCGGGCAGCTTTTATGCTCACGTTCCTCCGCAGAAACAGGACGCCTTCGTGGAAAACGTTGAGACAGTGCTTCGTCCTGTTCTCTTTCGAGAGGGTTCCTGGCGCATCGATTACCGCCGGTTGAGAATCGCGGCGCGAAAACTTTTGTAGCGGCAATGTCTTACAGGCTTTGGCCGCTGGTGTTGCGTTTCTCAAATAGGTGACACAGCCTCTGTCCCGATGTCATGCTGAGCGCAGCGAAGCAGCTGCTGTTGAGTCCGTGGGAATCAAGAAAAAGCAGATCCTTCGCTGCGCTCAGGATGACAGGCCAGTCGCCGTTGTTACAAGATGAAAATCCATAACGAATCATGAATTACCAGACACTGCTTTACGAAACGCGCGGGGGGATCGCTTACGTTACGCTGAACCGGCCGGAAAAACTGAACGCCCTCAATCATGTGGCGCTCGGAGAGATTGAGGCGTGTTTCGGCGCGATTCAGAAGGACAATCATGTATTGGCC
This sequence comes from Terriglobia bacterium, assembly GCA_035945615.1. GTDB lineage: Bacteria > Acidobacteriota > Terriglobia > UBA7540 > UBA7540 > RH2-MAG17b. The sequence goes on along the minus strand of DASZAA010000174.1, from coordinate 3,476 downwards.
GTCATTCTGACTGGCTCCGGCGAGCGGGCGTTTGCCGCGGGCGCAGATGTGGCAGAACTCGCCGAACTGGCTGACCCAACTACCGGCGGCGCCAATTTGGGCAGCGAGGCTGCGCAGCGCGGCCAGCGCGTTCTCCGGCTCATTGAAAACCTGGGCAAGCCTGTGATTGCCGCAGTGCGCGGCTACGCTGTGGGTGGCGGGTGCGAGCTGGCGATGGCCTGCACGCTGCGCATTGCGTCTGAAACGGCCCGGTTTGGCCAGCCGGAAGTGAAACTGGGCCTGATTCCCGGCTATGGAGGGTCGCAACGCCTGGCGCGGCTGGTGGGCAAAGGCCGAGCATTTGAGATCATCCTGACAGGCGAGATGATTACCGCCGCCGAAGCTTACCGCATCGGATTGGTTAACCGCGTTGTGCCGGATCAAGACTTGATAACAGCAGCCGAAACCCTGGCCCGCAAAATCATGGCAAACGCGCCCCTGGCAGTGAGACGCAGCCTCGAAGCCGTGCACCACGGAATGGAATGCACTCAAGTCGAAGGTGAAAATCTCGAGTCGGCGCTCTTCGGCCAGTGCTGCGGCACCGAAGATATGAAAGAAGGCACGCGCGCCTTTCTCGAAAAGCGGCCGCCAAAGTTCGCGGGGAAATAAGCCGTGGCGCTAAAAAGCATCTCGCAAGAGCGCAAAGCTACAAAGATTAAGGAATCTCCACCTGTCGCTTTCTTTGCGCCTTAGCGTCATTGCGTGAGATTGTTGGATTTTCTAACTTTTTTTGCTGAAAAACTCATAAAGCCCGTGGTCTTCACCGCCGCTCACTGAAAGCTTATTTATGCCGTCACGAAGAAAAGCCAGAGAACTCGCGCTGCAAATGCTCTTTCAATGGGACCTTGGACAGCATCCGCCGGATGAGGTCCTCTCGAGTTTTCTCGATCCCCGCAAGCTCGATCCTGATACGGAAGCGTTTGCCCGTTCACTTTTTGAAGGCGCCGTGAAAGAATCCGCCGCGCTCGATTCCACCGCGCGGGCGCAAGCTCAGCATTGGCGGCTGGAGCGCATGGCCGCCGTCGACCGCAACATTATCCGCTTGGCTCTCTACGAGATGTTTCACGTCCCGGAAAATCCACCTGCGGTGATCATTAATGAGGCGCTCGAGCTCGCCCGCCGCTTCTCCAGCGTGGACTCGGTGGATTTTATCAATGGCGTGCTCGACGCCGCGCGCAAGGGCGCATCGGCTTCAAGTGGATAAGAAGGGACCGGGAAAGAGCTAGACCCATTAGCACGAGTGGGAAGGCGGTTCCTGGGCGATAGCAGTCATTTCATCGAGCAGGGCTTTCACTTCTTCGGGCGACGGGGCCTCGGCGTAAAGACGCAGCATGTTTTCGGTACCGGAGGCGCGCGCCAGCAGCCAGACAGAATCTCCAAAAATCATTTTGTAGCCGTCAAGGTCGTCTACAGACTTAACGGCCCGGCCGGCGACGTTCCCGATTTTGTTTTCGCGTACTAAGCTGAGCGTGCGCTCGATGGCGGGCCGGTCAATTTCGAGATCGACGCGACCATAGTAATGAGGGCCGTATTCGCGATTCAGTTCCTCTACCAGTTCCCCAAGCGTTTTACCTTTCTCCGCCATCACCTCTGCAAGCAAGAGCGAATTAAGGATCCCGTCGCGCTCCGGCAAATGGCCTTTAATGCCGATGCCGCCGCTCTCCTCCCCGCCGATCAGCACGTCGTGGGTGAGCATGAGCTCGCATATATATTTGAACCCAATGGGCGTCACATGCAGCGGCAGGCCGTGTTTGCGGGCAATTTCATCCACCATGGTTGTGGTGGAAAACGTCCGCACGACCTCGCCGCGTTTTCCAAGGTCTTCCACCAGGTGGCGCAAAAGAATACAAAATATTTTGTGTGAATCGATGAACATGCCGCTTGGGTCCATCGCCCCCACGCGGTCGGCGTCTCCATCGGTGGCAAGACCCGCGGCAAAGCCTCCGATTGCCACGGCCCGTCGCAAGTCTTCGACGTGCGGCTCGATGGGCTCAGGGTTTAATCCTGGGAAAAGCGGATTGTGCTCGGCATGAATTTCACGGAACGGGATGCGATGTTCATCGAACAGCCGCGCAATCAGGCCACGCGCCGCGCCATACATCGGATCGATGACGAATCCAAGGCCCGAAGCGCGAATAAGGTCAAGGTTCACCATCCCCGCAATGCGATTTAAATATGGAGTCACGAGATCAGCGGTTACGATGGATGAGCGATGGGCTGCTTTACCAGGCGTCCCGCCATTGTTCGCCAGTTGCTCTTCGATTTCCTTTACAATGGCTGGCGCAGCCGAGCCGCCGTAAGCCGCTTTAAACTTGATTCCATTCCAATGACAGGGATTGTGGCTGGCGGTAATCATGATGCCGCCTGCCGCCTTGCGCTCAACCACGGAATAGCTCACGGCTGGGGTTGGTGTCATGTGGTCCGCAAGGATCGCCGAAATCTCGTGCGCGGCGGCAACAGTCGCGGCGATGCGGGCGCTTTCCGGTGAAAGAAATCGCGCATCGTAACCGAGGATCAATGTTTGGCCAGCCTGATGCTTGGCCTGAATATACCTTGCCATCGCTTCCGCGACACGCCGCACATTGGCAAAAATAAAATCTTCGCCAATGATTCCGCGCCAGCCGTCGGTGCCGAATTTGATGTCGTCAGTCATATATCGCAAGTGTCGCGTGAAAAAAGTTTGATGTACTCACGGTCTTGAAATTCCGTGTGATTAGAACCCTTACCCGCTGCTTCGCGGTCCCTCTTTCCGGAGGAAGAGGGTTGGGGTGGAGGGAGCGGTTCCATCCCCTGTTAATTAGGCCTGCTATGGGTTAAAGCAACCGCCGGTGTCCGAGCCGTTCGATTTCTTTCACCAGCTTGCCGACTTCTTGGGAGCGGTCTCGCGGGCAAACCAGCAGCGCGTCTTCCGTCTCTACAATCACTAGGTCTTCCACCCCGACAGCGGCAACAAACTTCTGCGACGACAAGATGATATTCCGCCGCGAGTCCACCATCAGAGCCGCTGAGGGCTTTACGTTCCCTGCCCCATCCTGCGCGCTTAATTCGTGAGCGGCAGCCCAGCTTCCTACATCGCTCCAACCGATATCGGCCGCGATAGCTGAAACATTTTGAATTTTCTCCATCAGCGCATAATCGATGGAGATATTTTCGAGCCGCGGGTACAGCCGCTTCAGCGTTTTCGGGGAGCGAACGCCGCCGGCTTCGGTGATGCGCTGGAGCGCCGCTGCCATCTGCGGTTGAAACCGTTCGAGGTTGGCAATCAGCGTTGAGGCTCGCCAGATAAACATTCCGGCGTTCCAGAGATATTTCCCAGACCGGACGTAGCGCCGTGCTGTGGCCACAGGAGGTTTTTCGGTGAATTGGAGGACGCGGAAAATACCGAGGCCGCCGCTGGAGTTTTCCTGTTTTCCCAGACGGATATAGCCAAAACCCGT
>DASZAA010000173.1:0-33787 GCA_035945615.1 Terriglobia bacterium | reverse complement strand
CCGAGAAAGCAGCACGCCCGTCAGGGTGCAGCCCATGCCTTCGAGGGCTGGGTCTTTCTGCGACGCGTCGAAAATCAAGCCGTGGGTCGCTTCAACTGCCGAGCGCAAAGAAGTCTCCAGGCTCTCCGTGGAATTGCTTTCACCCGGCAAAAGCTTTACCAGCTCGTCCCCCAAGGTTTCTACGCACAGGCGGCTGGCGACTTCGCCCGATTGATGCCCGCCCATGCCGTCGGCAACGGCAAGCAAGAGGCCGGGACCGGCAAGCGAAAAGGTAAATCCTTCCGCCCCTTGGCGCAGGACTTCGCCATCGAGCGGTAACACAAGGTAATTATCTTCGTTGTTTTTACGTTTTTGACCGATATCGGTGAGAGCAACTACTTGGGCGCACAACGGCTCAGACTCCTGAACCTGTGACTTGAGCGGCGCTGCCTGGGGAAGATCAAAACCCAAGGAATGGACCTCGTGTTGTTGAAAACACCGTAAGGATAACATGAAAATTCCCCGCCGGACCTTCAAATCAGGCAACAAATTGGAGAGCCGATCCTCGATCCACCGCGCTCGCGCCATGGCGCCTCAACTTCTAATCATCGTCAGATTGACCGCGCAGCTTTACACCATTGTAGCGGCGGCCCCTCTGGACGCCCGTTTTTACCATATAAAACCGGACAGGCGGCTGCCGCTCCATCCTGACCTACCGCCCAATTCTAATCTTTCAAACTCAAGGTTTCGGAGTTCAAGAATAGGCCGCCCCGTGCCGATAAAACCCATGAGCAGCGAGTGATATGCGCCACAGGACTCCGCAAAACGACGCTCCAAACCCGGAGCTAAACCTTGCACTCCGTATTTTCGCTTTGCTAACGCTGGGCGTATTCCTCTTGACCTCGCCCGTTTTCGCGCAAACGATCCCGCAGACGACCGACGCATTCAAACTCTCGCCAATCCACCACGCCGCCCCAATGGCCGCCATGCTGTTTCATCCTCTATCGTGGACGGTTCGTGACGTCCAAGCCATCTCCGGAACGTTAGGTGTACTCATTTTGCTTGCCCTGTTTTGGGTAATGGAGCTTCGCCGCCGCGTCCGCGAGCAAACCGGAATCATCACTGAGCGTCTCCGGCGGGAAGTGGCGCTGGAGGAGCGATACCGCGACCTTTTTGAGAATGCGCACGACGTCGTTTTGACCACTGATCTCAACCACCGCCTCACTTCGCTCAACAAGAAAGGCGAGGAGGCCAGCGGCTACAGCAGAGCCGAACTCACCGGAAAAGATCTCTTTCAAGTTATAGATCCCGGATCGCTTGAATCCCTTTCGAGCGCCATGCACCAACTGAAAGACGGAACGCCGGTTGTCTCATTTGATCTCACTTTGATCGCTAAAGATGGCCATCCCGTTCCGCTCGAAGTCGGTGCGCGGCTCATTCATGAAAAGGGGAAATCCGCGGGGGTTCACCTCATCGCGCGCGACATGACCGAGCGCAGGAGGGCCGAAACCGATTTACAGCACGCGAACCGCATGTTGAAGGCCCTCGGAGACTGCAAGCAGGCCATGCTCGAGGCCAAAACCGAGGCGGAGTTGCTGCCCGCCGTGTGCCAAGCCATTATCAGCTCGGGTGGATATCGCATGGCCTGGGTCGGATATGCGCGTCATGACGAGCAAAAATCGATTGAACCTATGGCTTGGGCTGGATTTGAGGAGGGATACACGGGGCACGTCCATCTCCGCTGGGACGAATCGGACACGGGCCGCGGCCCAACGGGCACTGCGATTCGCACCGGGAAGCCTGCGCAAGTCCGGGACTACGCGAATGATCCCGTGCAATCTTTCTGGCGGTCAGAAGCCCTCAAGCGCGGCTATGCTTCTTCGATTGCCCTTCCGCTGATTCACCGTAGTAAGGCTTTCGGGGCGGTCTCCATTTACGCAGCCAGGCCGAACGCTTTTGACGGCGAAACGGTTGCCTTTCTGACCGACCTCGCGGATAACCTCGCCTATGGTATTGCCGCCTTATGGGCGCGCGAGCAGCGCCGGCGCGCCGAAGAGTCGCTGCGCGAAAGCGAAGGAAAGTTCCGCTTTCTTTTCTCCAACAACCCTCTCCCGATGTGGGTTTACGACCTTGAAACACTGGAATTTCTGGAGGTGAATTCCGCTGCAACCTCGCACTATGGTTATTCACACGACGAATTCCTGCGCCTGCGCATCACGGACATCCGGCCGCCCGAAGACGTTGGGCACCTGATCGAACAGCTGTCCGAGCAGCGAGCGCCAATGCAGAGGTCGGGCGTCTGGCAACACGTATTGAAGAACGGAAGGATAATTTCAGCCGAGATTACATCGCATAAACTTGAATTCAAAGGCCGGCCCGCGGCGCTGGTAGTCACTCAGGACATCACGGAACGCAAGCGCCAACAAGAGGCGCTGCGCGAAAGCGAAGAGCGGTTCCGTACAGTGTTTGAAAGTTCGGGCGTGGGGATTGTGCTCACCGGGATCGATGGCCGGTTCCTCGAAGTGAACCCTACTTACCGGCAGATGCTCGAATACAACGAAGAAGAGCTAAAACAGCTCACAGTCCTTGACATCACCGACGAGCGCGACCGGCCCCGATGCGCGCAAATGGTACAAGACCTGCTCAGCGGGCAGATTCAACAGGTCACGCTTGAAAATAGATACTGCAGAAAAGACGGTTCAGCATTATGGGTGAACAGCGCCGTCTCTCTAGTGCGCGATGAGAGCGGTTCCCCCCGCTTTATCATGGCGGTGGTCGAGGACATCACCGCGCGCCGGTATGCCGAAGAGGCGCTTGCCGAAAGTAAGGAACAATCCCGCCTATTGCTCGATTCGACGGCTGAGGCAATCATGGGTGTTGACCGCGAGGGCAATCTGATTTTTGCCAATTCCGCCTCGCTAAAGATGTTGGGCTATAGCGATCTTAAGGAAATGCTCGGCGAGAACGCGCACAATCTCATCCACCATTCGTATCCCGATGGGCGGCCGTTTTCAGCCGAGGAGTGCAAGATCGGCTATCCGGGGGCCGGGACCGCGGAATGCCACAGCGATCATGATGTCTTCTGGCGCAAGGATGGAACCGGCGTTCCCGTTGAGTGGTGGTCTCATCCGATGCTGAAAGACGGCCAGCCGGTTGGCGCCGTGGTCGCTTTCCTGGACGTTACCGAACGTAAACGAGCGCAGGAAGCCCTCGAGTCTTCGGAGAAGCGCTACCGGACCATGGTCGAGCGCAACGTGGCGGGCATCGTTCAAACTACCCTGGACGGGCAAATTATCGATTGTAACGAGCCGCTGGTGCGCATCATCCGCCATGACTCACGCGGTGAGGTTCTTCGCCACAACATTGCGGATTTTTATGTCAATCCCGCCGACCGGGAAATCCTGCTGGACCTTCTGCAAAACAAGGGTCACGTCAGCGCCCATGAACTCGCCATTACCGCGAAAGACGGCAGCCCGCTATGGGTGCTGCTCAATGCGACCTTGATCCAGGACGAAAATAGAGGCGCGCCCGTGATCGACGCCAGCTTGATTGATATCACAACCCGCAAAGAAGCTGAGGTTACGCTCCTCAATGCCAAAGAAGCCGCCGAGGACGCGAGCCGCGCCAAGAGCGAGTTCCTGGCCAACATGAGCCACGAAATCCGCACGCCCATGAACGGCATCATGGGCATGTCAGGACTTCTGCTTGAAACCAAATTGAATTCCGACCAACGCGAATACGTGAGCATGGTGAAAAGCTCGGCGGATTCGCTGATGACCATCATCAATGATATTCTCGACTTTTCAAAAATCGAAGCCCGCAAGATGGAGCTCGAAACCATCGACTTCAGCCTGCGCGACTGCGTTGAAGAGTCCGTAAACAGCCTGAGTTTTCGGGCCGCCGAGAAGGGGCTTGACCTCGCCTGCCGCATCGACCCCGCCCTTCCCGAAATGCTTGCGGGCGATCCCGTGCGCTTGAGGCAAATCCTGCTCAACCTGCTTGGCAACGCGCTCAAGTTCACTGAGCGTGGTGAAGTTGCCTTGACCGTTGAGCGGGCCGCCGAAGCCGCAACCGAAAACGAAGTTGACCCGCGTGTTCACCTGCATTTTGCGGTGCGGGATACCGGCATTGGCATTCCGAAAGAGAAACAGCGCGTCATCTTCGAGTCGTTCGCCCAGGCGGATAGTTCCAGCACGCGCAGGTTTGGCGGCACGGGCCTTGGCCTGACAATAGCCTCTCAACTTGTAGGCATGATGGGGGGCCACATCTGGGTTGAGAGCGAGCCGGGCAAAGGCACGACGTTCCATTTTACCGTTCGCCTAGAAGAGCCGGTTGAGCTGCCGGAGTATTCCCTGGATGAATCCTCATCTTTAACGGCACAACCTTCGCATAATCATCGCAGCCTGAGGGTGCTGCTGGCGGAAGATAACCACGTGAATCAAACCCTCGCCGCCCGTCTGCTCGAAAAGCGCGGCCATCTGGTAGTCTGGGCCGCAAACGGGCATGAGGCGCTCGCGGCGGTCGAGAAGCAGGAATTTGACTTGATCCTGATGGACGTTCAGATGCCTGAAATTAACGGGTTTGAGGCGACGGCGTGCATCCGGGAAAAAGAACAGACGACCGGCCATCACATCCCCATCATTGCCATGACTGCCCATGCGATGACGGGGGACCGCGAGCGGTGCATGGAAGCAGGGATGGATGGCTACGTTTCCAAACCCGTCCGCGTGGAAGATCTGTTCAGCACAATTGAAGAGGTTATGAAACCCATGAACCCTAAATCCCTACTCGAAAATACGCCGGTGAATGCCATGCTCGACCGGGAAAAGATTCTCGACCAGTTTGGAAAAGATGAAGAACTCCTGGCCGAAGTCTCGCGCATATTCATCGAAGAATATCCGCAGGCCCTAGCCCGGTTGAAAGGCGCTGTGGCCGCTCGTGACGCGAAGCGCATCATGGAAGAGGCCCACTCCCTGAAAGGCTCGGTGGCGAACTTTGCCTTCGAGCCCGCGATTGAGTCCGCAAGGGCGCTTGAAACCATGGGGCGCGAAGGCAGTCTCGCAAGCGTGGACCAGACCATGAGCCAGTTCGAAGGCCTGATGAACGCCATGCTTCCCGCCATCGCCGCGCTTGGCCACCAATCCGTAGGCCGTTAGTACCTGCTCTGCGGCGGCGGCTGAAGTGCGCAAGCTTGCCTGCGCTGTTAAAAGCGGCAGCAGGCTGCTGCGCTTCAAAATCATGGCTCTGTTTCGGCCAATCCTATTGACAACACCCAATCCCCGCTGCAAAATCCCTCCATGTCTTCTACGCGCGTAATCAAAACCGGCAGTCAAGTTTCTAAGGGGCAGCCGCTACATATTCTCAAGGCGGCGCTGCTGGTTCTCGCGGCCGCGTTGCTCATTTTTCCTGCTTCCCAGGCCGCGCCAGCGGCAAGGCCGCCCATCTTGCGCATCGCTCACGTCGCGTTTCTCACTAGCAATCTCACTGAGGCACGGCGCTTCTACGGCACAGTGCTCGGCTTTGACGAGGCTTTTGACGTGAAGCTGCCTGGTAGCGGGGCGAACGTAGCCTTCTTCAAAGTCAACGACCACCAGTATATTGAGCTCTATTCGCTATCGGGCGGCCCGAATGAAGACCACTTGGTGAATATCGCGTTTGAGACGCCCGACGTCAAGGCGATGCACGCCTACCTCGCAAGCCGCGGTATCCGGGATATGGAGAGCGTTCACCCCCTGCTCGCTAAGAATCCCGGTTTTGCGCTGACCGACCCGAACGGCCACGTGATCCAGTTTGTCCAATATACGCCCGGCTCCATGACCGGCCAGCGCATCGGTAAAGACCTTCCTGCCAGCCGCGTCTCCACTGAGATCATTCACGCTGGGTTCATCGTGCGCCATCGCGCTACCGACGACCAACTCTACAAGAACATCCTAGGCTTTAGCCTCATGTGGTACGGGGGCAAGAACGACACTGAAACGGACTGGCTGGACATGCGTGTGCCCAATGGCCCGAACTGGATTGAGTACATGATGAACGTGCACGATCTCTCGCAGCACACGCTGGGCGTGAACCATCACTTCTCGCTCGGCGTGCCTAGCGTCGCCGCCGCCGCCAAACTGGTGGCTGCGCGCGGCTATCAGCCTGTAAAGCCGCAGATTGGGCGCGATGGAAAGTGGCAGCTTAACCTCTACGATCCTGACGGCACGCGCGTCGAAATGATGGAACCAAAGCCCGTGCGAACACCGTGTTGCTCGCCCATGCACCTTCAATAACAACTCGGGGCATGCAACGGGCGGCTGTGGTGGCATCCAGCTTGAAAGGTTCGACTCCCCTCACCCGGCTCGCTACACTCGCCACCCTCTCCCCATTCAGGGGAGAGGGAATAAATCAAATGGATAATAGCCCTCTCCCGCGTGGGGAGAGGGGGGGACCGCGAAGCGGTGGGTGAGGGGTTCTTTTTACCCCCCCAGGAACAACAACCTCTATCCCCCGCAATTCACCCGCACGCGCTTCAGCATTTCAACCGCTGCAGGCAGCGTCAGATTGCGGCCCATTTCACGGTAAGACTTGTAAATCTCCGTCATATTCACGTTGAGTTTTTTCACCATCAGCATCGTGCCGTGAAGATGGACATCAAGCTTTGCCAGCTCCCAGTCTCCGTCTGGCAGTCGCTGCTGCTCCAACTGATAGCGCCCGCCGGGGTAGAGCTTGGCGAGGATGCCCCATCCGAAGGTCACAGGCCGGATGACGCTGCCGTCAATTCGCGCCACATGCTTGGTGGAGGGGTCCACCCACATCACTCCCGCAAGCCCCGTCAGCACGGCGCCGACGCGGCTGCTTGGACGGAAGTCAGGATTTGGCCGGTAATTCACCTTCACCCAGCCGGTGCTTTTGTCTGTGCCCGCGTAGGTGAAAATGAAGGCGTCCGGGATTGCCTGGAAAAGCTGCTCGCGCCGCGCCGTTTCGGATTGCTGATCCTTCAGCCGCGATCGCTGCAGGCGCAGACTCGATGCGATGCGATCGAGACGCGCAAGATTGCGGCGGCATCGCTTCTCCGAAGACGGATGCCCGTTCACTTCTGTCAGACGGCTCACCATGCCCGCCGAAGTCTCAACCTCCAGCGTCGTCTCCTCATTGCCGGATATGATCTCCTGATGAACGTACTGATACATGCGGGCGTGATTGTTCATGGATTCGATCTGGTTGCGCGCCGCGTTCCGCATCAGTTTTTGTACATTGACGGGAGCGGGTTCATCTTTTGACAGCGCACGGCAGAATGCGCCCGCGGGTAGCAGCATCCAGCACGCAGCGGCCATTGCTACGCACGAAACGCGCCACCCTCGACGCGCTGCAGTATGGAAATCCACATCCATAGAAAAGTCCTCTCCAACTCGGCGCCAGCGGTTGTAGCGACGGCGTCATCCAGCATGGCGCAAAACGCCGATGTAAATCTCTCCGGCAAATCACTGCGACGGCGCGATTTTACCACCTAGAGATTATTAGGAAAACCTTTTCATCTCTTTGCCCTGATTTAGGGCAAAGGGTGCGAAGATTTCTTTCCAATTTTTGGCGCATTGAGTATTTACCATATTTAATATACCGAATAAACGCCTGAAAACACGGCGTGAGCAACCGCGATTCCATTTGGTATGCCGATTGCCTTTATACAAGACCGGGAGCGATGAAAGCCGGCTAGAAAGCTGGCCTTACAATCGGGCGGTAAGCCCGGTAGTCGTCATACGTAGAAGAATTCTTATTTCACTTGGAGGGAATTTATGCGCATCAAGCAGGCAGCCCTGGTTATCGCCATCGTGATGTGGATGACGTCGGCGGCATGGGCCGGAACCATAGACTTCACGCAAGCGGGCGGCGGCCAAAAGGGCACACAACTGACCTACACCCTCGACGGTTATTCGATCACGGCCAATGGCTATCAGGAAGGTTACAAGGGGAACTCGCCGACCGACCTTTACGTCAAGATCAGCGGCGGCGACGAAAGCGGCCTCGGAATCAGCAACGAAGACGATCATGAAATTGACACAACCCAGTTTATCCAGCTCGATCTTGCGAACCTGGCGAACGCCGGCATCACCAGCGGCGATCTCTCCATTGGCAGTGTGCAGAGTGGCGAGGGCTATGGCATTTACACGTCGAGCAAGCTCGGTTCATTGGGCGCCCTGGAATTAACCGGTACGCTGGACGAGACGCCATTCTCAATCTCGTGGAGCGCCGCTGATCCATTCGTGGGCGTCACCGCCTACGTTCCTCGGAATGGGAATTCTGCCGCTGACATTCTGCTCATGAGCTTGTCTACCCCGAATGACCCAACCCCTGAGCCTGCGTCACTTGCTCTGATGGGAACCGGATTGCTCGGCTTGGCCTTTGCTTACCGGCGGTTTTCAAAGCTTTCTCTAGCGAAGTAACACTCCTTAGGACGCATCACTCCGGCGTTGTGAGTCCCCAGCCTCACAACGCCATTTTTATTTCAGGGGCAAAGGCAGTAACGAGTGACAAGTGAAGAGCGACGAGAAACAGATACCGCACCTTGCCACTTGTCATTCGTCACTAACTTTATGGAATTCCCAGCATCTTGTGCGTTTGCAGGCTCAGCCGCCAGCGCGGATGTTTCATGCAGTATTCGAGCGCAAACTGAGTGTTAGCAGCTCGATCTGGCCCATCCATTGGCTGCAAAAAGAAGTGGCCGAAATTGAGTCCCTCGAACTCTTCCGGCGGCGCGCCTTCCTGCGGATAGACCAGCTTCAGTTCGTTGCCGCTCGTCAACCTGAGCGGAGCGCCTGCCTTGGGGCTGACACACACCCAGTCGAGTCCTGCGGGAGGTTCAAGCGTCCCATTGGTCTCAACCGCCACTTCGATCTTACGCCGGTGTAGCTCATCCACCAGCGGCTGATCGAGCTGCAAAAGCGGTTCCCCACCCGTGATCACCACAAACGCGCGCCCGGCGTCTGGCCACATCTTGCGGATGACCTGCGCAAGCTCCGCCGCAGAGGCAAACGCGCCTCCACCCAGGCCACCCGTCCCCACAAAATCCGTATCGCAAAATGTGCACGTTGCGCGCTCGCGGTCTTCTTCACGGCCACTCCACAGATTGCAACCTGCAAAGCGGCAAAAGACGGCGGCGCGCCCGGCATTCGCGCCCTCACCCTGCAGCGTGTAGAAGATTTCCTTTACCTTGTAGCTCATCTGAAATTTGCGGTAATCAGTTTGTAGTGGCGGCCTCCGCCTGTCTGGGCCGCCGATACTCTAAAGCCGGTATCGCGTGGGGTCGGGCGCTCCCGCCTCGGTGAATCCCTTCTTGCGCAGCAGGCAAGCGTCGCACTCGCCGCAGGCGAGGCCATCCGCAGAAGGATCATAGCAACTGCTGGTCGCGGCGAAGTCAACGCCCAGGGAGAGTCCCAGCCGGATGATCTCAGCTTTGGTAAGATAAATGAGTGGAGTGTGAATAATGAGATTCTGCCGGCCCTCGACGCCGGCTTTAGTAGCCAAGTCCGCCAGCCGCTGAAAAGCCTCAATATATTCGGGGCGGCAGTCGGGATATCCGCTATAGTCGAGCGCGTTCACACCCAGGAAGATGTCGCTCGCACCCAGCGTTTCCGCCCAGGCCAGCGCGAAAGAAAGAAAAACCGTGTTTCGAGCCGGGACATAAGTGACCGGAATTCCAGTTCGCATGGCTTCCGGATTGCGGCCCTTGGGCACTGGAATGTCGGCGGTCAGCGCCGAGCCGCCAAACATTCTCAAGTCGATTTCCACAATCCGGTGCGCGGCCGCGCCCATCGCACGCGCCAGGCGCGTGGCCGCACCGAGCTCCCATTCGTGCCGCTGCCCGTAGCGGAACGACAGCGCATAAACCTCATACCCTTCGCTGAGCACGTGCGCGAACACCGTGGTGGAGTCAAGCCCACCACTGAAAAGAACTACCGCGCGTTTCTTGGCGCTCGCCGTCATGCCCCGCGCCTTTTGCGGGCCGTCCAGGTTGCGGTGATTTTAGAATGCAGCCCGCCACGCGGGGTGAACTCTCCGACGACCGTGGCCGAGACCGGCTCAGCCGCCGCCACGACATCGCGCAAAAAACGGTTCACTACGTTTTCGTAAAATATGCCGAGGTTGCGGTAAGCCAACGTGTACATCTTGAGCGATTTCAACTCCAGGCACTTTTTGTTGGGCGCATAGATCAAGGTTAGCTTGCCAAAATCCGGCAGGCCCGTCTTCGGGCAGACGGAGGTAAACTCCGGGATTTCGATCTCAATCTCATAACCCGGATATTGGTTGGGCCAAGTCTCGATTTCGGGCAAAACCGCCTTGATGCCCGCGCGCGCGTGCTCGTCCGTGTAAGATCGTCTCATAGCCGCCTTTTAGGTTTGCAGTGTCCTGCCGTTCGACTTCTAATCAGTCAACATCGCCAAAACATTATCTTTCTAATCTTAACGCAGCTTGGCAGCCCTCGAGTATCCATGAAATATTAGAAACATTGATTCTAAAGGACTCCTTGGGTTCGTTCCGTGATTTTATGCGTTTCGCCATCGACCTTCCGGCCATTTTTTAATCTTTGGCGACCACCTGGTAGCGCAGAGTTTTGCCTTCAAAACTCTGCGCTACAAAAACCTACCACGCCTCTTTGAGATTTTGAGACGAATGAGACACTTTTATTAGAAATGCTGATTCTAAACAACTTCTTGGGTTCGTTCCGCAACTTTTTATATATAAATGGGCATTCCCTGCCCCCCAAAAATCTCCATCCGTTCCATTGTAACTCCTCACGCTGAGAATTTTGCGATAGATGAGACAAAAGAGACGGCTTTTAATCGCCACGACCGCGCAACGGAGCGTGAATAGGGGGAAAGTCGCTTCCGTTGCCTAGGTGATATACTAGGCGCATGAAAAAGCCTGCCGGAAAGGCGAAAACACGCCAATTTGCGGTGGTCATCGAACAGGATGAGGACGGCTATTATGTGGCAAGCGTGCCCTCGTTGCCGGGCTGTTACACGCAGGCTCGCGACTTAGACGAGCTTGCGCCCCGCGTTCGTGAAGTCATTGCCTTGTGTCTCGCCGAACAGAAAGCTCCACGGATGAGATTTATCGCGCCGGAGCAAGTTGAGGTCAACGTTTGACCCGCCTACACCCATACGCGCTACAAAAAGAGATGACCTTGTTCTTCAGATCTGGTCCTGCAACCGACCCAATATACACCAGGACGCGAAACGGCTTAGAAGACCATCACACTAGAGGGCGGGCATATCTGGAACGTATTTGGCGGGAGGCGGCTCAATACGTTGATCCTGATTCGGCTGAAAAAGCGACCCTGGAATTCTTGTCTGTATTTTGGGAACTTCAGCTTGCATACGCTCTCAAATCTGCTGGGAAGAGCCTTCTGCCCCGAAATCGTCTGGCGTACAAGAACAATAAGGGGCCGGATTTGTTCGCGGAAAATCCAAGTGTGTGGCTTGAGGCGGTGGTCGTCAGGTGTGGAAGCGGGCCGGACGCCCTTCAGTATCCAGAAACAAACCAGGGCGACAATTACAATCCTGATGGCGTCGTCTTGCGATTTCGTTCAGCTATCAGGGACAAAAGCGCGAAGATTCAAGACTATATCTCAGATGAAATCATTAAACCGGGCCAGGCGACGGTTATCGCCATCTCCGGCGTGGCGTTGCCTCGTAGGTTTAGCGGAAGGACACCACCAGAAATTGTGCGGGCCGTCTATCCTGCAAACGACCCCGTGATCGAAATCAACCGCAAGACAATGGCCGTAAGCGATTCATATATCCAATACCGCGACCGAATTAAGAAAAGCCTGGGGGCTGAAGTGGAGACCGACATTTTTCTGGAATCTGGATTCGAACACATCAGCGCTGTTCTCTATGGAGAGGCTGACTGGATTACCCCACCGAGCCCACCAGGCATTAATTTTAAGATTGTCCATAACTCGAAGGCTGCTACGCCGTTACCGGATGGCTGGTTTCCTGCCGGTGATGAGTACTGGTGGCGTGAGGGCCAACAGCTTGAGTGGAAGCAGCATAATGAAAAGGCTTGATGGCCGGCTGGGACGGAAGTAAAGGCCATCCGCATGGGTAAAGCCGCCGCTACACGCCTTTTAGCAGGTGGTTGGGATCGGGGACTGGAGGCGGTGAAGAGGCGATGCCCGCGTCATCAGGGACAGCCGGCGGTGCTGATCGCTGCTGGCCCAGCGTGGCGATCACTTCCATAGCTCGGTCGACTTTAATGGGTTTGGACAGGTACTCGTCCATCCCGGCGGCCAAGCACTTCTCCGCGTCTCCCGACATGGCGTTAGCGGTCATGGCGATGATCGGAATATGGTCACCAGTTAGTTTTTCGCGTTCCCGGATCAGAGCGGTGGCTTCGAGTCCATCCATCTCTGGCATTTGGACGTCCATGATGACTAGGTCGAACCGGCGCTTTTCAAGCGCGGCCACGGCCAGACGTCCGTTGGAGACGACGGTCACCACATGACCTCGCTTTTCAAGCAGCCGCCGGGCCACCTGTTGATTCACCGGGTTATCTTCCGCGAGCAAGATGTTAAGCGCCGGCGCGGTAGGAGCAGTCTCCCGCAATGAGTGGCGGGTGATGAGCGCCGGGACATCTTCGTCTCCCGCTGTTGCGGGCCGGCTGCCCATCGCTTGCAAAATAGCTTCGCGCAATTCGATTTGCCTCACAGGCTTCATTAAATACGCGGAAATCCCAAGTTCCCGGCAGCGCTTGGCGTCCCCGCGTTGCCCGCCCGAAGTCAGCATGACGATGGATTTCGGCGCCGCCCTGACTCCCTCGTTCAAAAGCCTGACAAAGTCAAAACCGTCGATCTCAGGCATGTGCACGTCCGTGATCAGCAGGTCAAAAGGCGGTTCATCATCGCTCCTCTGCTCGAGCAACGCCAGCGCTGCACTCGCCCCGTCCGCGCAAACAGGATGGAGGCCCCAGTGAGCAACAACGTTCGAGAGGATTTTGCGATTGGTTTCGTTGTCGTCCACCACCAATACCCGCAGGCCAGCGAGGCTCTCTACGCGCGCCTTTTCGGGCAGCGTTTTTCTTGCTTCGGCAGAATCCGCCGCTCTCGCCGTCTGGCATTTCACCGTGAAGTGAAACTGGCTTCCGCGACCGGGCTCGCTTTCCACCCAGATTCTTCCTCCCATCATGCTGGCCAGGCGCGAGCAAATAGTCAGCCCCAGTCCCGTGCCGCCGTACTTGCGCGCGGTTGAGCCGTCGGCCTGTGAGAAGGCTTCAAAAATCAAGCCTTGCTTTGCCAGAGGAATGCCAATGCCGGTATCGCTCACGACGAAGTGCACCACGGCAAAGTCTTCCCGCTGCTCATCCAGGCCCGCGCGCACCACCACTTCTCCGCGCTCGGTGAATTTCAGGGCGTTACCCAGTAGATTGAGCGTGATCTGCCGCAGCCTGCCAGGATCGCTGACAACCGTGTCCGGAACTTCCGGGGCGATCTCGCACGCCAGCTCGATGCCCTTCTGGTCGGCGGCCAGCGCCAGCGTTCTGACGGTTTCTTCCATGCTGTCGCGCAACTGGAATGGTATGGCTTCAAGATCGAGCTTGCCTGCTTCAATCTTCGAGTAATCCAGAATGTCATTGATAATGGTCAGCAGCGCATGGGTCGATCCCTTGACCATGTTTAGATAATCGCGCTGCTCGGAAGTCAGAGAAGTGTCGAGCGCGAGCTCGGTCATTCCGAGAATGCCGTTCATTGGGGTGCGAATCTCATGGCTCATGTTCGCCAGGAACTCGCTCTTGGCGCGATTGGCGCACTCAGCGGCCTCTTTGGCCTGGCGCAGCTCGGCGTCGGCCTGCTTGCGGTCCGTGATGTCCAGCATCGTGCCTTCGATCACGAGCCCGTCTGGCCCCCCGATCAACGTTGCATTCTGGAGCGCCCACACCTCGCTGCCTTCCTTGCGCCGGAGTCGCGCTTCAAAGTTCGTGACCCCACCATCGGCTTTAAGGCGGGAGACAAAATTTTCCCTATCGGTGGGATTGGCAAAATCCTCAGAAGCATTATGCTCGACCGCTTCCGCCTGCGACTCATAGCCGAGCAGGCGAAGATAAGCGTCGTTCACATCCAGAACGCGACCATCCAGCGTGATGCGGTAGAGAGCGGCCAGATTTCTGCGGAACAGATCGCGGTACCGCTCCTCCGTCGAAGCCAGCAGCGTCGCTTGGGCGGAGAAGCGCCGGTCCGCTATTGACGTTAGAATCGCAAATCCCAGCACCATAAAAGTCACCACCACCACTCCGCCCGCGCCGAGCGAGGTGATATTCACCGCGTAGCGGTCGCTCTCGCTCATGGGCGAGGCCGTGAAGGTGGCGGCGGCCATTCCGGTGTAGTGCATCACCGCAATGGCAATGCCCATCACAACGGCGCTCGTAATTTTTAGCCAGTCGCTGCGGCCTTTTTCATGGCGGAAATAAAAAGCGATCCATAGCGCCGCGAAGGAAGCGACCACCGCAATCAAGACGGAAAGCGCAACAACATCCGCCTTGTAATGGCACACGGCCTGCATCCGCATGGCGGCCATGCCCGTATAATGCATCACCGCGATGCCGCCACCCATAATGGCGCTCCCCAGCGCCGATGCAGATAAGGTGAGCTTTGCTCGCGCGATCAAATAAAGCGCCAGCGCGGAAGAAAAAACCGCGGCAAGCCAGGAGACAAACACCACAGGCAAGTCGTAAAGGATGGGAACCGGCAGGCTGAACGCCAGCATTCCAATATAGTGCATGGACCAGATTCCAATGCCCATCGCCACAGCGCCCCCACAGAGCCAGGCGTAACGCGCGCGGCCGCGCGTGGCGGCGGTTCGGGCCGCCAGGTCCAAGGCGGCGTAAGAAGCGCACATGGCAATGATGAAAGAGAGCGCAACCAGCCGATAACTGTACGCGCCGGGCAGAACAGCAACATGGCTCATAGGCAGGGCCCTTGGAAGAAGTTTAAAATTAAAGTCATACCTATATAGTAAACCATTTAATGATTAGCAATCTATAAATATTTGTAATAAGGTGGGGCGTAGCCCGCCCGTGGCGGGACCCTGCCAACCAACAGGAGGTTGCCGACCCACCGAATCCGCCATACGCATCCGCCGCTTCTCCATAAAATCTATTAAACCCAGATGCTTCGCTCAAAACGGCGTGAGGCAAAGGTTTTTATCAGCTTACGAGAGATGTTTTGAGACCTTGAGCGAAAAACCTGCTGGATCAGCGGAGGCGCTGCCATGAGGTTGCTGCTACAATGGATCGTTTAAGATGCTGCAGGACGTGACTCGCACAGCAGAGGCTGGGAAAAGTATGACGGCACAGGTCAAGGACGGCGGCAGGAATCTGGCGATGAACCGCCAAGCATCGCACTACTATCATTTCCTCGAAAAGTTTGAGACAGGTATAGAACTGACAGGGACGGAAGTAAAAGCCATCCGTGAAGGCAAGGCGACGATTAAAGACGGCTACGCCACCATCCGCAACGGCGAGGCTTGGCTGGTGGCGTGCCACATCGGCGCGTATTCGGCCGGCAGTTACATGAATAAAGACGCCCTGCGCGAGCGGCGGCTGCTGCTGCACCGGCAGGAGATTAACAAACTGACGGGCAAGACGCAGGAAAAAGGATTAACTCTCGTTCCACTCCGGTTCTATCTGAAAAAGAACCTCATCAAATGCGAGATTGCGCTGGCCAAGGGCAAAACGGTTTTTGATCACCGGGAGACTTTGCGGCGGCGCACCATTGACCGCGAGACCGCGCAGGACATCCGCGAATATCAGCGGAAACATTCGTAAGGCACGTTTCATGTGCCAGGACCGGATCCGGTGTTTGTAGATGTAAATCTTGATTTTTCTGAAACCCGACACCTGACCCCTGCTTTCCAAAGGAGCCGCCTTGAAAATCGAATTTAATCACCAACCCGTTGAGCGAGCTGAAACACCGCTTCTGATTGCCGTGGGTTTTGAAGGGGAACCCGCGTCCAGCGGCACGGCGGCGCAATTGCCCGATGCGACACACAAAATGCTGGAGGGCTTGCAAGCAAGCGGCGAGCTTACCGGCAAAACCTCCGAGTGCACGCTGATTCACACCCCCCCTGGGCTTGCGGCGGAGCGGCTCCTGATTCTCGGCGGCGGGAAGCGAGAGAAAATGATTGTTCCGCACCTCGCGCGGCTTGCGGGCACGGCGGCGCGCTACGCGCGAGGCAAAGGCATCCACAAAACCTCGTGGCTTTGCCATCGGCAGCTCATGAATGCGGAATCCGTTAAAGTGCTGGTCGAAGGCGCCATCATGGCCGACTATGACGTGGATAAATACCGCTCAGACCGGAAACCGGACCGCCGCATTGACCACTTCGAACTAATTGCTGACGCCGCGAAAACGGGAAAGGAAGAAATTGCCGCCGTTGAGCAGGGGCGAGTCATCGGCGAATCCGCCAATTTTACCCGCGACCTGGTGAACGAACCTTCGAACCTGATGACACCTACCATCCTGGCCGGGCGCGCCCAGGAGATGGCCAAGGAATTCGGCCTGGAGTCGAAAGTTCTGGGGACGGAAGAAATCCGCGCGCTCAAGATGAACGCTTTCTGGGCGGTAGCGCAAGGCAGCGGCGAGCCGCCGCGCCTCATCATGCTGCGCTATACGCCGCCGGATGCGCCGGCCGCACCCGTGATCGGCCTAGTCGGGAAAGGCATTACATTTGACACCGGTGGAATCTCCATTAAGCCCGCGGCGAGCATGGAGGAAATGAAGACCGATATGGCGGGCGGCGCAACCATGCTGGGCGTGATGCGCGCCATCGCGCAGCTCAAGCCCAAGGTGCGCGTGATTGCCGTCGTACCGGCTACGGAGAATATGCCGGGCGGAAAAGCGTTCAAGCCAGGCGACGTGATCACGGCCATGTCGGGCAAGACGATTGAGATTCTGAATACCGACGCCGAAGGCAGGCTGGTGCTGGCGGACGCGTTGCACTATGCGAAGCAGCAAGGCGCTACCATCCTGATTGACGCCGCCACGCTCACTGGCGCAGTCACTATTGCGCTTGGCAACATCACAACCGGAGTTTTCAGCAATAACAAAGAATGGGCTGACCGTGTGCTCGCCAGCGCCACGGCCACCGGCGAGCGCATGTGGGAGCTGCCCGTGGATGACGATTACCGCGACTACTATAAGAGTTCGATTGCGGATATTGCCAACACTGGCGGCCGCTACGGAGGCGCCATTACCGCCGCCATGTTCGTAGGCGAATTCGCCGGCGATACGCCCTGGGTACACCTCGATATTGCGGGTACGCGCTGGAATTATGAAGAGAAACCCTACCTGGCAAAAGGTCCGAGCGGCCATCCCGTGCGCACGTTAGTTCATTTGCTGATGAATCTGAAGTAGGGGACGCTGCATCAGATGAACGGCGCTACATCAAATCAAATTGATCCGCCGCTGAGGATTCTGCCGGATTGCCAGCCTTGCGTGGCCAGTGTACGATGCAAAATATGACGTCATCATGTTGTATTCCTCTGACACGAGCCCCCAAAGCCACACCTCTGTTTCTCGACTATCTCTACCACTACAATCGCGTTGAACAGTTTTACGGCGGGCCACCGCAGGAGCTTTCAAGTTTTAAAAATGTCTCGACGGCGATTGCAAGCCGTTACCCTCATCGGATTGAGCTGACAGAAATTCTCGAACGGCAGAACCGCCGCTTTGGATGCGGCGAAGCGACTCTCGAAAATATCCGCCGCCTTCGCAGCAATGCAACTTTCGCCGTGGTCACCGGCCAACAAGTAGGCCTGTTTTCCGGTCCAGCCTTCACCCTCTACAAAGCACTCAGCGCAATTCATCTGGCGCGCTCGCTCACCGGGCAAGGCCTCGAATGCGTGCCGGTCTTCTGGCTGGCGACCGAAGACCACGACCTTGAAGAAGTCGCAACGACCGCGGCGCTCAACGAAGCGGGTGAGATTGTTTCCGTCACGGTGCGCGGCGACCGCCCCGCTCCCGGGTCACCTGTAGGCTATGCCCGGCTCACCGGCGATGTAAAAGCGGGGTTAGATCAAATCGAGCAAGCACTTCCAGAAGGCGAGGCTCGCACTCATGTTATGCGTGACCTTCGCGAGTGTTACGCTGCCGGCGCCACGTGGGGCGAGGCTTTCGGGCGCTTCATAACGCACTTGTTTGGACGGTTCGGTGTGATTTTGATCGACCCTCTGCACGAACCATTGCGCCCTATCGCGCAACCGGTCTTTTCAGAGGCGTTGCGGGAGCCAGGGCGTCTGCGAGGTCTGCTCGAAAGACGCGCCGCCGAATTGACGGCCGCTGGGTATCACGCGCAGGTCCATGTGGGAGAAGATTCCACCTTGCTTTTTGCCACTTCGGAAGGCGCGCGCACCCCGGTCACCCATCGGGACGATGCGTTTTACACCAATGGCAGCCCGCGCGCGACCCTGGCAGAAATGGAGGCGCGGCTTAGAACCGCTCCTCTCGAATTCACGCCTAGCGCGTTGCTGCGCCCCATCGTGCAGGATACGCTTCTGCCCACGGTAGCCTACATCCCTGGTCCTGCTGAATTGGCTTATTTTGCTCAGGCGCAGGCTATCTATCCGGAATTTGGAAGACCCGTCCCGGTGCTCTTTCCGCGCGCCTCGTTCACTTTAGCGGGCCGGCACGAACAGCGTCTGATGGAAAAATATCATCTATCCCTTGACGATGTATGGCAAGGCGAGGAGCATTTGCGGCGGCGCATCGCGGCAGCCGGGGCTGAAGGCGAAGGGACCATGATTTGGTCCGAGCGCCTGGAGCGCGGCGAAGAAGATTTAAAGCGGTTCCTCGACGGGCTCACAGGCGACGCGGAACGCGTTGACCCGACCCTGCCTGACGCAGTTCGCAACGCGAAAGAGAAGATGTTGTACCAGTTGGACCGGCTTCGCGGCAAGATCAGCCGCGCCGCTCTCGAACGATCCGAACTACTCACCCGGCATGAACGAACGCTGACAGCCCACTTAATGCCTGAAGGTAAACTTCAGGAGCGAGCAGTCAGCGGCGTCAATTATCTCGGACGGTGCGGCTATGAGTTGCTGGACCGTCTGCTCGTTCAAATCAAACCTCATTGCCTTGACCACCAGTACTTCGTCTACTGATCTTCCTTCCTTGACGAACAAACTTATTTCGAATTTTGTTGTGTAGCGGGAATTCATAAACAGTTAATAGGCAAGAGGCGCGCCGCGGGAATCTATTTGCGTTATAGCAGGATATAATCGGAGACGGCGGGAGCAATGCAAAAGGAGGCCGGCGGAGGTAAGCATGATCGTCAAAGCTGTGAAGCAAATGGGTGACGGGAAGCGTTCCCATGAACTCAGAGTCGAAACACGCTCCCGCGTCGAATTTAAGGATTTAACGGGCGCGATCCAATGCCTCGTGGAAGAGTCGCATGTGGAGAGCGGAGTCTGTCATCTTTTCACGCCCCACACCAGCGCGGCCATTCTGATTAACGAAAATGACGATCCTGCGTTGCAAAACGACCTGGATGAGTTTTTGAAGCGCCTGGCGCCGGCGGATGGTGAGTATCATCACAACGACGGCAACTGCGATGCGCATCTAAAAGCGGCTCTGATTGGATGCTCTAAAACGCTGCTGATCGAAAACGGCCATCTGCTCCTGGGGCGCTGGCAGGGCGTCTTTTTGTGTGAATTCGACGGGCCGCGCCAGCGCAACATTCGCGTGAAGATCGTCTCGGATTGAGACTATTGATCCGCCACTGCCACCAGCCGGTCAATTATGGAAACCCTAGGGATCTACATCCAGGTTCCTTTCTGTGCGTCAAAGTGCACCTTCTGCAACTTCAGCTCGCAGGTCGCGCCCTCGTCAGTTTTCGAACCTTACGTCGCAGCTATTGAGCGGGAAGCGGCACTGTTCCCGGAGTTAGGCGTGCGCAGCGGCTTACGAAAAGACTTCGCGCAGCTCCCCGTGGATACGCTCTATCTTGGAGGCGGTACCCCAACCTTGCTCGAAGGCGCCAGGCTTAAAAGAATTTTCGACGCGACTCACCGGAACTTTCGCTTGGATTCGCTCATCGAAGCCACGATTGAGATGACACCGGGCTCGGGGGATCAGTTGCTTCTCGAACAACTTCGCGCGATGGGCGCAAACCGGCTGAGCATCGGGGCGCAATCGTTCGACGACCGCGAGCTGCGCTCGGTTGGGAGGCTTCATTCGGCGGCGGACACGATAGAACAGGCGGCGGCGGCTCGGCGCGCAGGCGTCACCAACCTGAGCCTTGACCTAATCGCGGGGCTACCCTATCAAACCATCGAAAGCTGGCGAAAGAGCCTACAGGCGCTTGCCTGGATCAAACCCGAACACGTTTCTATCTATTTGTTCGAAGCCGATGAGAAAAGCCGTTTAGGCAAGGAAGTTTTACGACACGGACGTCTGAGTCATGCCGCTGCTATTCCGGACGAAGACTTTATGGCTCGCGCCTATGAAATTGCCAGCGAGTTTCTGGCAAAAGAAGGCTACGAGCACTACGAAATTTCGAATTTTGCTCTTCCGGGCAGGCGGTCAATCCACAACCAAAAATATTGGCAGCGACAACCCTACCTTGGTCTCGGCGCAGGCGCACATTCCTTTGACGGTGGCCAGCGATGGGCTAATGAAGTATCGCCGGAAGGGTATCAGTCATCGATCGCACGCGAGGAACTGCCGATAATTGAGAGGCGCGTCGTAGGACCTGCGGAGGAGATGGAAGAGTTTTTCTTCCTCGGTCTCCGCCAGCGTGAGGGCGTGAGCCTTCAAGAGGCGCGACTCCGGTGGGGCGAACCACCTTTAGACAAATGGCAAGAAAAAGCGCGGCGGTTGGAGATCGATGGCTTTCTGAAGCAGACTGAGGATAGGTTAAGCTTAACCGAGCGAGCCTACCTGGTCTCGAACGAGATTTTTCAGGAATTCATCCGTTAGCGACATGCGGCAGACTCCGGTTTATAGCTTAACCAAACGAACCGCTAAAACATTCGATGAGACTTCTATGAATAAAATTATTGATCTTCGCAGCGACACCGTCACTAAGCCTAGCCCTGCCATGCGCCGCGCAATGGCTGAGGCAGAAGTAGGCGACGATGTTTACCGGGAGGATCCCACGGTAAATCGCCTGCAAGCCCGCTCGGCGGAAATTTTCAACCGTGAGGACGCTCTTTTCGTGCCGTCGGGATCGATGGGCAATCAAACGGCGATTAAGGTTCACACGATCCCGGGACAAGAAGTGATCTGCGAAGAGCGGGCGCACATTTATAGTGTCGAAATGGCTACGATGGCGGCCTTTTCTGGTTGCCTTGCCAGACCTATTTACGCCGACGACGGCATTCTCACCTGGGCGCATATTTCTCCACACATTCGTCCTCACGCCGAAAACCGCGCCCGCACAGGTTTGGTGGCGCTGGAAAATACTTCCAATTTAGCGGGCGGCTCTATCTATTCTCTAACCGTTGTCGAAGACATCGTCAATCGAACTCATGCGGCAGGTCTGCCCATTCATCTTGATGGCGCGCGCATTTTCAATGCTGCCGTGGCGCTGGGCAAGAGCGTCGCGGAGATCTCGCGTGGGTTCGATTCTGTTATGTTCTGCTTCTCAAAAGGACTGGGCGCGCCCGTAGGATCAATGCTCGTGGGCAGCCATAAGTTCATCGAAGAAGCCCGCCGGGTGCGCAAAATCCTCGGAGGCGGGATGCGTCAAGCGGGCGTACTGGCCGCCGCGGCGCTGGTTGCACTTGAAGAATCACCCCAACGCCTGCACGTCGATCACGCCAACGCGCGCTTCCTCGCCGGTGAGCTTGCGCAAATCCCGGGTTTAAAGATTGATCCATCTAAGGTGGTCTCAAATATTTTATTTGTTGACATTAACGGTTCGGGATTGGAGGCCTCTGAATGTTCCCGCCGCCTGGCTGAGCGCGGCGTGCTGGTCAACGGGCACGCTCATAGCATGAGATTTGTAACACACTGCGATGTGAGCCGTGATGATTGCGCCCGCGCTCTAAACATCATCCGCGAAGTGCTCGCGGCGGACCGAAGCGCGGTGAGCAGCCGGGCGTAGGTTACTGACGATCCCCTTTCAAACCGAATGAGGTCCCCCAAAAGCATCCAACCTAGGAATCTACGCGTCTCCATACCTGCCGTTATGTCATGTAGCATGTTATAATTCCTGAATCAGCCGGTACTATTGTTGCAGGGGCGGAGCGGAAGTGTAGCTGGTGTTCACTCACAGTCCGCCGGAGAATGAATCATGCCCATCGATTATTATGAGAAGGTTTGGCATAACGGAAAGTTCATTAGGTGGGATGATGCGACACTGCACGTCGCTTCACACGTTGTTCATTACGGTTCTGGCGTCTTTGAAGGCATCCGCTGTTACGAAACCAAGCAGGGCCCTGCAATTTTCCGCCTCAAAGAGCACACCGACAGGCTCATGGACTCGGCCAAAATCTATCGCATGGATCTCGCATATTCCTCAGAGCAACTCCAGCAGGCGATGATCGAATTGATCCGAGTAAATGAAGCTCACCAGGCTTATCTCAGACCAGTCCTTTTCCGCGGTTTCGGCGAAATGGGAGTTAACCCGCTTAATAACCCTATCGAGATTTATATTCTTAGCTGGCGCTGGGGGAAATATCTGGGGCATGAAGCCTTGGAAAATGGCATTGATGTGTGTGTTTCCTCATGGAACCGGCTTGCCCCCAATACATTGCCGGCGATGGCGAAAGCGTCGGCGAATTATATGAATTCGCAGCTCATCAAGATGGAAGCCATAGTCAACGGCTACACAGAGGGTATTGGCCTCGATCACGACGGAAATGTCAGCGAGGGGAGCGGCGAAAACGTATTCCTTGTCCGCGACGGCAAGATTCAAACGCCGCCGCTTGCAAGCTCGGGCCTTGCTGGAATCACGCGCGACTCGGTAATAACTCTGGCCCGCGAATTGGACATTCCCATCATCGAGCAGTCCTTGCCCCGCGAGGCGCTTTACATCGCTGACGAGGTGTTTTTTACAGGAACGGCCGCGGAAATCACACCGATTCGGTCTGTAGACCGAATTGTCATCGGCAAGGGCAAGCCTGGGCCTATCACTCGCAAGCTGCAGGAAAGGCTGCTTTCCATAGCGCGCGGCAGCGCCGAAGACAGGCATGGCTGGCTTACATATTGCCATCAACCGGTTGCAGCCGGCTAAGCCTGTCATCGACCGCCTTTAAAGCACGCGCTTCGTGGAGTTCTTTCAACAATCGGATATCCGGCGCATCTGGCGGCGGATATCCAACGTTAATTATATTTAACTTTCCTCCACCTTCTGCCGATAACATCTCCGGAGCCATGCAAGTGGCGCGCTCGATAATTTGTAAACCGCATAAGGGATAGAACATCCGAATGACAATCGATGACCTCCTGCGAGCGGTGTGTGAGGCGCATGCCTCTGATCTTCACCTTAAGGCAGGAAGTCTGCCTATGGTGAGGGTAGACGGCGAGATCAGGCCTCTTCGCGGATTGTCCGCCATTACGCGCGAAATGGTGCACGCGATAGCCGCCGCGATTATGAGCGAGCGGCAGAAACGCAAATTCCAGGAGCGCGGCGAAATCGACCTGGCCTATTCGGCGGGATCTCTTGGCCGTTTTCGCGCCAACATCTTTCAGGAGCGCGGTGAAACCGGCATGGTCTTGCGGGTCATCCCCGCCCTCATCCACGGCATCGACGATCTCCATTTGCCGCGCGTCGTACACAGGTTCTGCGAGGAACGGCGCGGGCTGGTTCTGGTCACAGGGACGGCCGGGTGCGGCAAATCGACCACGCTCGCCGCCATCATCGACGAAATCAATTCCACCCGCTGCGGGCACATCCTCACCATCGAAGATCCCATTGAGTTTTATCACCGTGACAAGAAAGCGTTCGTGAATCAGCGCGAGGTAGGCGTCGACACGCTCACCTTTGACGACGCCCTGCGCTCTGCCCTGCGCCAGGACCCCGACGTGCTGCTGGTGGGTGAAATGCGCGACCTCGAAACGATGCGCACCGCTCTCAACGCCGCCGAAACCGGCCACTTGGTTTTTTCGACCCTTCACACGATGGATGCCCAGGAAACCGTCCAGCGCATCATCGGCGTCTTTCCTGCTGCGGAGCAAAAGCAAATCCGCCTGCAACTCGCTTCCACTCTCAACGGCGTCATTTCGCAGCGGCTCGTTCGCCGGGCGGACGGCATGGGCCGCGTGCCCGCGGTCGAAGTGCTGGTGGCCACGGAATTCATCCGGGAGTGCATCATCAATCCCGAAAAAACGCGCATGATCCACGAAATACTGGCTTCAGGCACTTCGGAATATGGAATGCAAACCTTCGACCAGTCATTGTATGATCTCTATTCCAGAGGATTAATTACGATGAGCGAAGCGTCGCTGTGGGCCTCGAACGCGCAGGAGTTGAAGCTTCGAGTCGAAGGCATCAGCTCCGCGTCCGATCCGGCGCGGCGAGAAATGGAGCGCGCTTCGATCTTGAGAGTAGAACGCTTTGGAGGCAAATAAGAAACCGCCCGCAAATCCCTTTTCTATCGCTATTCGCCTGCTTGCGCGCCGCCCCTATGCGGTGGCGGAAATGCGCCGCTCCCTGATCAAAAGATTCCCCGACAAAGTAGAAGTAGATGCGGCCGTAGCGCGTCTGCGCGAGGCAGGCTATCTTGACGACCGTAAATTCGCCCGGCAATTTGCTTCCTTTCTCGTCCGCAACCGCGCTTTCGGGCGCGAGCGCGTCCGCCTCGAATTGAAATCCCGCCTGGTTGATTACCGCTTCATTGAGGAAGCAATTGAGCAGGCATTTGAGGAAACCCCAGAGCAAACATTGCTCGAACGCGCCCTTGAAAAAAAGCTCCGCACGGTACGCCTTCCTCTTACCCAACGTAAATTTTATTCGCTCGCTCAAAGCCTGATGCGGCTTGGTTTCCGGTCCGATGCTATTATGAAAGCTATGCGGTCGAGGCCTGAATTAAAGCCCGTGGCTGAAAATATTGATTCATTGGATCGTTGAATCATTGCTTCAATTACTGCTGGCTAAATAACTCAACGAAAAGATACAAGAATCCTTAATGACTTCTGACCAGATTCGCAAGACCTTTCTCGATTTCTTTGCCACGCGGTGGCATCGCGTCGTGCGTTCGTCTTCGCTCGTTCCGGCGAATGACCCCACGCTGCTATTTTCCAACGCGGGAATGAACCAGTTTAAGGACGTGTTCCTGGGCCGCGAAAAACGCGATTACACGCGCGCCTGCTCCTCGCAGAAGTGCGTTCGCGCCGGCGGCAAGCATAACGACCTCGAACAGGTGGGACGCACCGCGCGCCATCATACGTTCTTCGAGATGCTAGGCAATTTTTCCTTTGGCGATTACTTCAAGAAAGACGCCATCGCATGGGCTTGGGAGCTTATCACCCAGGGCTATCAGATTCCGCGCGAAAAGCTTTACGTCACCATTTTTGAAGGTGCAGGCTCGATTCCCCGCGACAGCGAAGCCTACGATCATTGGCTGGCTGTGGGCGTCCCCGCCAACCGCATCTTCGAGCTAGGCATGAAGGAAAACTTCTGGCAAATGGGCGAAACCGGGCCGTGCGGCCCGTGCAGCGAGATTCACTATGACATGGGTCCGGCGGCGAGTGATCAGGGTCACTCCGATTGCCAATTTCCCTGCGACTGCGGGCGCTACGTCGAGCTTTGGAACCTTGTGTTTATGCAGTTCAACCGCGATGAGCAAGGCAATATGACGCCGCTTCCCCGCCCTTCGATCGACACCGGTGCCGGTCTCGAACGCCTTGCAGCGGTGCTGCAAGGCAAGCTCTCGAACTTCGACACCGACCTCTTTCGGCTGCTCATCGAAGAAGCGGCTGAGCTTGCAAATGTGGAATACGGCGCGAATCACGAAACCGACGTCTCGCTGCGCATCATCGCTGACCACAGCCGCGCGGCGACATTCCTGATTTCCGATAGCGTGCTTCCCTCCAACGAAGGCCGCGGCTATGTGCTGCGGCGGATTATTCGCCGTGCACTGTATCATGGCCGCACCCTCGGCCTGAAGGAGCCGTTTTTATACAAGATGTCAGGCCAAGTCGTGGATATGATGAAGAGCCACTACCCGGAATTAGTTCAAACCGCCCAGCACGTTGCGAAGGCAATCAAGCTTGAGGAAGAACAATTTAATCGCTCATTAACCTACGGCTTACAGCGCCTAGAAGATGGCGTAATGGCGCAATTTATGAACGCGCCAGGAGTTGTGCCCCCAGGACCTGGACTATTTTGGACCTTTAACATGATCCGGGAACAGCGGGTCCCTTTCACTTACCCGGGTGTAGAGGCGTTCAAGCTTTACGATACGTACGGAGTTCCGCTCGACATCATCATCGAATTCTGTCGCGACCTTGGCGTGAACTTTGACCAGGCCGGATTTGATCGCGCTATGACTGAACAGCGCGAGAGGGCACGGGCATCGTGGAAGGGCGCGGAGAAAAAAGTTGCGTCATCAGCCTATCAGAAGGTTGCTGAAAATCATTTCATCATATTCGATGGATACACGCAGACGGAATCCACATATTGCTTTGTGACCGCGCTGCTTGTAAACGGCGAGCGTACGGAACAAGTTGTCGACGGAAGCGAGGCCGAAGTGATTCTTGACCGCACGCCGTTTTATGCCGAGGCGGGTGGGCAGATCGGCGACACCGGGAGGCTTTACAACGAGACAGGCGAAGAAGTTGCCCAGGTGACGGACACACAGCGCCCTGTAACAGGGTTGATCGTCCACAAGATCACCGCGCTCCAGCCGCTTGAAGTGGGCATGATGCTCACGGCCAAAGTCGATGCCGAGCGCCGTGATGCCATTCGCCGGAATCACACGGCCACGCACTTGCTTCACGCCGCGCTGCGAACGACGCTGGGCACGCACGTAAAGCAAGCTGGATCGCTGGTGGCGCCCGACCGGTTGCGCTTTGACTTCACGCACTACGCGCCACTCGAAGAACAGGACCGGCTGGATATCGAGGACTTAGTGAACCGGCACATTCTGGCGAATGAAGAGATGCATACCGACGAGATGGACCTCGATGTGGCGGTGAATTCGGGCGCGATGGCGCTTTTTGGCGAAAAGTATAGCGCAAAGGTGCGCGTGGTGTCGGTGGCCGACGGCTCGTTTTCCAAGGAGCTGTGCGGCGGCACTCACGTGCGGCGCACCGGCGACATCGGCCTGTTTAAGCTAATCTCCGAGAGCAGCGTTGCCGCGGGCACGCGGCGTATCGAAGCGGTGACGGGTACAGCCGTGATCGACGACCTACGCAAAGCCAGCGAGACGCTCGCGCGGCTCGGCGAGACGTTGCGCGCGAAGCCCGGTGACCTTCTGCCCGCCGCGGAGAAGTTGGCCCAAGAGGAGAAGAAGCTGCGCAAAGAACTGGAAGCCCAGCAGCTCAAGCGCGCCGCCGCATCAGCAGGCGATCTGATTGAGAAGGCCCGGGAAGTGAAAGGCGTGCGCGTGCTCGCGGAACGGGTCGAGCCGGTTGACCGGGCTGCGATGCGACAAATGGTGGACAATCTGCGCGCAAAGCTCGGCAGCGGCGTCATTGTGCTGGGCAGCGCAACCGACGGCAACGTCGCACTGATCGCGGCTGTGTCGAAAGAGCTTACAGGGAAACTCGACGCGGGAAAGATCGTAAAAGCAGCAGCGGCGATTGTGGATGGCTCGGGCGGCGGGCGCAAGGATCTAGCGGAAGCGGGCGGCAAAAACCCCGCGAAACTTGCCGAGTCTCTCGCCGCTGTGCCTGGCATTGTCGAAGCAATGCTGAAGCTGTAGCCACGGCACGGTCTCTGTGCCGTGGGATTTCTTATGTCCCACGTGAAGCGTTTGCTCGTCACCGACCGTATTTTCTTCATAACCGTCAATCTTCGAAAAAACTGCCCCAAATTGTTCGAAAAAGAATATGCGCTACTAGCGGCAGCCATAGAAGAATCGCACTCGAAATTACAATTTTACTGGTGTGGGTATGTTTTCATGCCTGACCATTGGCACGCTCTTATTGGTGTTAAGCAAACTCTGACCATCTCCCGCGCAGTTCAGAACATCAAGTGGATTTCCGCCAGGCGGATCAACCAAAAACGGCAAAGAATTGGCCCGCTTTGGCAGCATCAGTTCTGGGACCGGTTCGTGCGTCATGAAACAGAATTTCAGAAACGGTTAGCCTACATGCATCTGAATCCGGTGAGGAAGGAGTTGATCTCACATCCGAAAGGCTGGAAATGGTCAAGCTACGGCAACTATGCGGTTGAAACCGAACTTCGGGACCGGTCTCCGATCACGGTGGATCATATTCGATTTTCCTAAAAGCCCACGGCACAAAAACCGTGCCGTGGCTACTGGCGATCATCAGCGCATATTTTGTCACTTTCTATGATGATAAAAGGCCATAACCCAAAAGCCCACGGCACACAAATCGTGTTGTGGCTTCTTCTCTCATTGCTTCTCATTGGAACATCCGATCTTTGGGGTCAGGGCATTCTGCTCAACCCGCCCATCCCGGAAAATCTCGGTGTCAACATCCATTTTACGAACCCAAGACCCGGAGAGATGAAGGAACTCGCAGCGGCAGGCTTTCGCTGGGTGCGTATGGACTTTAACTGGGCGCAGATCGAGCACGAAAAAGGCCGCTATGATTTCTCTGCCTATGACCAACTGATGGCCGCGCTCAAGCCGTATCACATTCGACCGATTTTTATCCTGGACTACACCAACAAGTTTTATGACCACGGCCTTTCGCCTTACGATGCGGCGGGCCGCCAGGCGTTTGCCAACTGGGTGGCTGCGTCGGTCAAGCACTTTCAGGGACAAGGCGCCGTCTGGGAAATGTACAACGAGCCGAACGGCGAATTCTGGAGTCCAAAAGAGAGCGCCCCCGATTATGTGAAACTGGCGCTGAAGGTCGGCGAAACCATGAGGGAAACCGCGCCCGGTGAGACTTACATCGGCCCCGCCGGCGCCGTCGTTGATCTTTGGTTTCTGGCGTATTGCTTTCAGTCGGGCCTGCTGAATTACTGGTCGGCAGTTTCGATTCATCCTTACCGGCAGCGGATTCCGGAAACCGTCATCCGCCCTTACGCTGCGGTGGATTGGCTGATCAATAAGTACGCGCCGCGTGGCAAAACCGTGCCGGTCATCGCCGGTGAGTGGGGCTACCCCAGCACTCCGAATTGGTTCGACATGAGCGACGAAGGGCAGGCAAAAATGCTGGCGCGAGAATTCCTGGTGAATATCATGGAAGAGGTTCCAGTGACGATCTGGTATGACTGGCATGATGACGGCGCCGATCCGAAGGACTCCAACCTTCATTACGGCGTGGTGCGCAATCCCTACAAGGCGGGCGGCGACCCTGTTTACGCGCCAAAGCCGGCTTACTTTGCCTCTCAAACACTTTCGCGCTTTTTTTCTGGGTATACGTTTAACGCGCGCCTAGCCGTTGGAGAAGCAAATGATTATGTGCTTCTATTCACGCGAGGCCATAAAGCCCGGCTCGCGGCTTGGACAACAAGCACGACAGCCCATGAAATTACGATTCCAAGAGCAAAGGGTAAGTTTCGCGTGACCGGGTTTGAAGGAGCCAACACGGGCGACTTGCACGCACATCGAAGCGGACTCAAGATCAATGTTTCGGACGCGCCACAATATCTTGATCCCCTGAACCCAAGCGGCCTTTCTCACGTGATCGCCAGCAAGCAGAATACCTCGACCGTTCGCCCCAATTGAGTTTATTTTGTCCGCGACTTGCATGTGAAGCGAACCGCCTCTATGCTTTCCCTATGAAATTCAGCCCTCGCAAACCGGCGTTTTCCGTGGGAGTTGTGTGCGCGCTGGCAGCCATTCTCATGGTACTAGCCGTGCTTCAAGTACGCTGGACGGGGCAGGTGAGCCGCGCAGATGCCGCGCGGATGCAGACAAACCTCCACACGGCTGTAATGAGGTTTCGCCGTGACTTCTATCTGCAATTGCTGCGCATCTGTTGGGCCTTCCAGTCGCCCACCGACGGGCTTACGCAAAAGACGCTCAAGTTCTATGCGGACCGTTACGACGACTGGATGAGCGCATCGGCCCGGCCGGACATGATTGCTGCCCTATTTGTGTGGGACCGGGAAAGCAACCGGTTGTTGCTTCTTGATCCCGCTGAAGGCCGATTTAAGCCCACGCCATGGCCGCCCGGACTGGCCGCGCTTCGCCGCAATCTGGAAAGCTCAGCCCAACTCACCGATTCCTCTTCTTTCGTGAGGGGCCCGAGTTGGGTGCTCGACGAAGAGTCCCATGCCCTTTTCCACCCTTTTTCTCGAGTGAATAGCTCGCAACCGGACGCCAATGTAGCGCCTTTGAAAGGAGGATTGATTGTAGAACTCGACATGAAGTTCATCTGGCGCACATTGCTACCCGAACTGAATGCGCGCTATTTTCGCGGCCCGAACGGGTCTGACTATCGAGTTTCGATAATTAGCGGAAATACTCCACGAGAAGCCTTTTACGAATCGGCGCCAGCGCCCTCGGCCAACCTTGTGCTCACGGGAGATGTGGTTGAGAATTTTATCGGCGGGACTGGAAGTGATTTCGCCGCGCAACCGGCAGCTCGAGAACTGGCGGAGGATAAAAAAACTGCGCGCCTCGAAGGCGACCAGGGGACAGACGCCACCCGCGCCCCCGTGCTACAGCCTACACGAAGATACCTGCCCTTGATTTCTATCATTGACGGCGGCAGCGCCTGGCGGCTGGTGGTGCGCCACCGGTCGGGGTCTGTAGAAGCTGCTGTAGATAGCCTCCGCCGCAGAAACCTCACCGTGAGTTTCAGCATATTGCTTTTGCTCGCGGCAAGCATGGCCCTGATTGTCGTCTCCGCACAGCGCGCCCATCGCTTTGCAACACTGCAAATGGATTTCGTTGCAGGCGTCTCGCACGAGCTGCGCACCCCGCTCGCCGTCATTTGCTCAGCTGCCGAGAATCTGGCAGACGGCGTGGTGGCAGTGCCGGAGCAGGTGAAGAATTACGGCGGACTTATCCGGGACGAAGGCCGCCGGCTGTCAGAAATGGTGGGGCAGGTGCTGGGTTTTGCCGCTGGCCAAGCGGGCCAGAGAGCGTACCATCAGCAACCCGTGGATATGGTTGAAGTAGCTGAATCAACGCTCGCTAGTATTCTGCCTGCGCTCGAATCCAGCCAAGTGGTAGTCGAGAAGCATTTTGAGCGCGGTATTCCGCCCGTTTTGGGGGACCCTTCGGCATTAGGCCGATGTCTTCAGAATCTAATCTCAAACGCGATTAAATACGGCGGCGAGGACCACTGGATCGGGTTTAGAGCAGAAACCACGCGAACTCGGCACGGCGACGAGGTATCGGTTATTGTGGAAGACCATGGCCGTGGAATCGATTCGGCGGATTTGCCTCATATCTTCGAGCCTTTCTATCGCGGCAAAAATGGCGGGGCCGCTCACATTCATGGCACTGGCCTCGGCCTAAGCCTCGCTAAAGACATGGCCGAAGCCATGGGAGGGCGGCTCAGTGTCAAAACAACGCCAGGTAAAGGAAGTCAGTTCATCTTACACCTCCCTGCCCTAGCGGTCGCGAAGTGCGAGACGCCGCAAACGGTGTCGTGATTTTGCAGCGATGCGCTCTTCCAAAGAATTATAACGGCAGGGCTACGCCGCCAATTGTCATCCTGATTGCCGGAGTAGCGAGAGGACTAACGCATCTTTGCAGGAACCAACAACCAACGATATACCAATGAATAAGAAGATTCTTCTCGTTGAAGATGAACCGGGACTCGTCCTCACGCTAAGCGACCGACTTTGCAAGGAAGGCTATGCAGTGGATCATGCAAAGGACGGCGAGCGCGGGCTGGAAATGGCTTTGGGAGGCGCGTTTGACCTGATTATCCTCGACGTGATGCTGCCCCGGAAAACCGGCCTCGACGTGTGCCGCGATCTTCGCCAGCAGGGCATGACCACGCCCATTTTGATGCTCACTGCCCGCGCGCAAGTGGTGGATAAAGTCCTTGGACTCAAGCTCGGCGCAGACGATTATCTGGCAAAACCTTTTGACATGCTGGAACTTCTGGCGCGCGTCGAGGCTCTTCTCCGCCGCCCCTCATCCACTACCGGAAACCCTACTTATCCGACGTATCAAAATGGCCTTCTTCGCGTGGATTTCCGTTCGGTCACCGTCTGGCGCGATGGCGAGAAGGTTGCGCTTTCGGCGCGGGAATTTCAACTACTGCAGTACTTGATCGAACACCGTGGTGAAACCGTGTCTCGCGAAGAACTGCTGAAGGATGTTTGGGGTTACGATGCCACTCCCAACACCCGCACGGTGGACGTTCACGTGGCTTGGCTGCGCCAGAAAATTGAGGACGACCCAAAGCATCCCCAGTTCATCCACACGGTTCCGGGTTTTGGGTATCGATTTGCCGGGTAATAGCGTTGCGTTACGAATTCCGTCCATGTTTCCGACCTTGCATGTTAAGACCATGTAAAGAACGTTTTTACCCCGATTTAACGGCCATTCTGAGCATACTTCTGTCAAACTGTCGATATCTCCCTAGTGCATGAGCCCCGGGGATAAGTGCAAACCATTGCCACTTCTCTCCGGGGCTTCTTCAGGAGGTATGAGACTTTTTGCGGGATCAAAAATGGAAGCTTTTGTTTGCCCTCACCTTTTTCTGCATTCTACCCGCCCGTCAACTGCTGGCTGCACAAACGGGAACCACAAAGACATTTACCGTGCAGGAAGCCATCGACTTCGCGCTGCAAAACTACCCTGCCGTGCGTGCGGCGATTGAAAGCTATAACGCTGCACGGTCGGGGATTGCCGTTGCCAGAACCAACTACCTACCTCGTATTGATGCTGTCTGGCAGGGCAATCGCGGCACGCGCAACAGCGTGTTGGGCGTGCTTCTACCACAATTTCCTAACGTTCTGACGGGCACGCAAGGCACCGTTCTCCCTCCATCGGATAAATCCTTCTGGGCAAGCGGCGGCGGGGCGTTGTTTTCCTGGGAGCCTTTTGATTTCGGCTACCGCCGCTCCGAAGTAAAGTCGGCACAATCCACCGCTACGCGGACGGCTGCTCAGGTAACGCTCACCCGGCTCGGCGTAGCCACGGCCGTGGCAGACGCCGCGCTCGCGGTATTGGCCGATCAACAGCGCGTGCAGGCTTCTCAGGCTGATGTGGACCGGAGAACCATCTTTGCGAAATCGGTTCACGCCTTGGTTGACGCGCACCTTCGCCCTGGGGCAGACGCTTCGCGCGCGGATGCGGAGCTGGCAGCGGCCAGAACTCAGCTCATTCTCGCTCAGGAGGCGCTCGAAATCGCCAGCGGCCAATTGGCCACCGTGCTCGGCATCTCCGGAACCCATGTTGAGATCGAAACCGGACCATTCCTTCAAGTCCCGCCGGAGAATCTCTGGCAAGGAACGCCTGTAACCAACCATCCTGCTGCCGTGGTTGAGCAGAGGAGAATTCAAGAGGAGCAATCGCGGATCAGCGTCTTGAACCATGCCTATTATCCCCACTTCACTCTGGAAGCCCTGACCTCGGCGCGGGGCAGCGGCGAGAACTCGAAGGGAAACATAGCGCCGGGGTTTAACGGGCTCGGCGCGGATGTGCACAACTGGTCGGCAGGCCTGACCGTGTCGCTTCCCGTGTTTGATTTCATCTCCATCCACGAACGCAGAAAAGTGGAGCTCGCTAACCAGCGCCGCGAGCAGGCGCTTTACGATTTAACAGTGCAAAACCTTTC